>VBMM01000013.1 GCA_005878415.1 Methanobacteriota archaeon | reverse complement strand
ACAACCCGCCAGAGCCTGAATGCCGCAGTGAACTTTCTCGGTGACCAAGGCATGATCGCCGAAGGAAGCAAGGGCCTGATCTGGGTGCCAGAGGCCTCGCAGGAACTCCTCGAGGCAATTCACAAGGGGCCAAGGCTGTAATGGGCCTGCGGGCCAAGAACATCGTCTTGTCGTCCTCGGCAGCGAAGTCACTCGAGGATCTGCAGACGGGTTCGGACCCGAACTCAGCATCCATCGTGCGCAGGATTCGCGCCCTCAAGCCAATTCTCTTGGCGGACTGCCTTCATGGCGAGTTCGTGAAACGAGACCGGATCCCGAAGGCCCTGAGGGCTAGGCATGAACTGGAGAACCTGTTCGTGCAAGACCTGCCCTCGTTCTGGCGACTCCTCTACACGATCGTGCGCGATCGCGACGAGCGATACATCGAGGTCGTCGAAATCGTGGATCACCGGACCTACGATGGGTGGTTCCGTGGGCACAAGCGGTAGCTTGGGTTCGAATCCGAGCGGGCCCGGTTCACTCCTTGCCAGCGGTACGCTTGGCACAGGTCTCGATGATGCTCCCGTCTAAGGCCGCGGGCCCCAGGAGGGAACCCTATGATGACTCGACGTCCCACGATCGCCTGGCACGATAGGATCACCTCGGCGGGTCTAAGCCCAACTTACGAAGACGCATCGGACCCGCTAACAGATATATTCCGGAGGACGTTTGTCGTCATCAACGATGACTAGCTGATGGTGCCGTCGTTGTCGCTTGCGGAGCGAAGGCCGGTCAAAAAGCGCGACAGGAGACGAATAGCCATCCTGCCCCTCGTGAACCTTAGTCCGGACCCGCAAGATGAGTACTTTGCGGACGGACTCACGGAGGAGCTAATTACGACAGTATCACGAACGCGCGACCTCCGCGTAATTGCGAGGACCTCTGTGATGAGGTTCAAGAAGGAAAACGTACGCATCGCGGAAATCGCGCGAGATCTCGAAGTCGGGACTGTCTTGGAGGGCAGCGTCCGAAAGGGGCAGAACAAGTTGCGTGTCACAGTGCAGCTCATCGATGCACAGAGCGAGGAGCACTTGTGGGCGAAGACCTATGACAGGGATGTCAAGGACGTCCTTGAGATTCAGAGCGACATCGCGAAGCGCGTGGCGGCGGCACTGAAGGTCCAGCTAGCCGCGGTGGATAGACGAGCGCCTGAAGGGACAGCCGAGGGAGCCGACGCCTACTCGCTCTACCTGAAGGGCCGTTACCACTACTACAAGTCGACCGCTAGGGCCGAGGACCTCAAGCAGGCGATCGAGTACTTCGAGCAAGCCATCGAGATAGAACCCGACTCTCCTTTGCCACATGCCGCCCTGAGCAGTGTTTATGCCGGTCAAGCGTTCGCGGGTTCCCTCCCCTCCAAGGAGGTGTCTTCCAGGGCAAAGCAGTACGCGCTCAGGGCGATCGCGCTGGATGATACCCTCGCCGAAGCCCACACCTCGCTTGCGAAGGTGCTTCAGTTTGAATGGAACCTGTCGGGAGCGGAGGCTGAAATCAGGAGGGCGATAGAGGTCAACCCGAGCTACGCCAAGGCCTACTGGCGATATGCGCACCTTCTACTGAATCAGCTGCGGTTCGACGAGGCAGTATTGCAGACAATACATGCATTAGAGCTTGACCCTCTGTCACCCCAGGTAAACTACGAAGTGGGAACTGTGATGTACTACGCGCATCGATTCGACGAGGCCGTTCCCTACTTTCGCAAGGCGATTGATATCGACGTGAACCACGCCGACGCGCATCACAACTTAGGCATGACTCTGGTTCAAATGGGCCTTTGTGACCAAGGGATCGAGGAGCTTCAGAGGTCTGCATCCCTGAGAGGGTCTGCTTCTCCGCTCTACAAGGTTGACTTGGCCTATGCATACGTGCATTGCGGCGATACAAACGAAGCCAGGGAGATCCTGCGGGAGGCCGAAAAGGTATCGAACCTGGAAGCCGCCGCAGCCCACATTGCTGCCTTGCACTCGATCCTGGGACAGAAAGAAACCGCGTTCGAATGGTTGGAGAAGGCGTACCAGGGACGTTCGGCGCTCTTGACTGAGCTCAGGTCGGAATTCTGGTTCGAGAATATTCGCTCGGATCCCCGCTTCGCCTCGCTGACGAGGAGGGTGGGTCTCGAAGGAAGAAAAGCGGGTGACGAACTGCAACAGGCTGCGGCACTGATCGCGCAGCTGGAGAAGGTTGACCTTTCGGATTTCGGCGTCATTGGGGGCTACAAAAGGTTCGACCAGAAGGATCGAAACCCGCTCAAGGATCTAAGGCTCAGGATAACAAACAGCCTTTCGGCTTCATTTCGTCAACAGGAGAACTATCTGATCTGGGGACCCCCCGGAACGGGAAAGACTTACTTTGTGCGCCAGGTGGCGGCTTCGCTTGGGGGGAACGTCGAATATCGAGAGATGAACCTGGCGGAGTCGGACGAGGCCACTTTTCGTTCGAAGATCGCGAAGGTTACGCCTAGCGGGAGGCCGTGTCTGTGCTTCGTGGACGAAATCGACGCGCGTCCGGGCGATTCTTGGCCGTTCGAAACTTTGCTGACCGCTTTGGAACCCAGCCATTCCGGAACGCGTTCCAACACGTTCATCTTGGCCGGGAGCTCGGCCTCGAGCTTGACTGAGATGAAGGAGAGGATCGCGAAGCGCCCCAAGGGTTCGGATGTGCTCAGTCGCGTCCCCCACGGAAACGAGTTCGAGATTCCTGCCTTGAATAACGGCGACAAGGTTATCATCGCTCTGCAGCAACTCAAGGATGCTTCGAGAGAGCGGAGACATGAACTCAAGGAGATTGAGAAGCTGGCTCTTCTCTATGTCGTCCTGAGCCCCCACCTTGCAACAGCTCGACAGCTCCGCGAATTCTCAGTTCACTGCGTCGAGCGACTCCCGCCGGACGAGGACAGGATAAAGTACGATCACCTCTTCCGACCCGGAGATCCCGAGAACAAGGAATTCTGGCTCTCCGTCAAATCAAAGCATGGAGACCTTGCGGGTACCTTCACATCCTTTGTTGACTAGTTCGTCTCAACGCCAAGAATGCGGATTGGGGAGGAAGACGTGTGCTGTGCTACGAATCCTTTCAGGCCCGTAGATCATTTTTGGACCAAGGATTTGAGTCACCACGCCTCCTCGGATCCGGAAGATATCAGTCCTCAGCTCACCGCTTTCTTCACGAGCGCGCTGATCTTTGCCTCTTCGGTGGCAGTCAACTCCTTCAGCGCGAAGGCGACCGGCCACATGGCGCCTTCGTCGAGGTTCGCCGTGTCGCTGAAACCGAACGTCGCGTACCTCGTCTTGAACTTCTGCGCGGGTTGGAAGAAGCAGACGACCTCGCCGTCCTTCGCGTACGCGGGCATCCCGTACCAGGTTCTCGGCGAGAGGGCTGGCGCGCTGGCTTTGATGATCGTATGGAGCCGCTTGGCCATAGCGCGATCCGGCTCCCGCATCTCGGCGATCTTCGCGAGCACGGCGCTTTCCCCGTCCGCCTTGTCCGCGCGCGAGCCGCGGCTCGCGGACGTCTTCCACTCTTGGACGTGATCCTTCATCGCGGCTCGTTCCTCGTCCGTGAATCCCTGGAACTTCTTGTTGGACGTGGTGGTGCTCTTGGCGGACCTTTGGGTGTCCTTCTCCGGACTCATAGAAACCTCCCGAAATAGTGATTGACTGTCGCTGAAGCAAAGTCTTCACCGGGTATTAACGGTACCCATTACTCATCGCAAGAACTCGGTCGGGCTCGGGGCCCGCCCCGTCGCCCTGTCCGAGGCTTCGGCCGCCCCAAACCGGGTCGAATCCAAGCCGCTTATCTCGAACCATCGGGCGATTCGGCATCCTACTTGGATTGACGGGCGGCGTTCTCGGCCACGCGTACCTTCACGATTCGTGTGACGAGCTCGTCGGGTAGAGGTTGGTCCGGCGTGAATTGGAGGGTCCCTTTCCCGGTCTCGAACGGCTTCAAATCGGCAGCAAACTGGCGGCGGACTTGGTCGCTCGCCACGAAGAGGCTGCAGTGGTCCTTGAACGCGGCATAGTAGACGAGCATGCCGTCTTGTCGGAAGGCGGGCATCTGGTAGCTGATGACCTCTTCCGCGTCGGGAGCGGCGGCTTTGATGGTCTTGCGCAGCCGCTGCAGGGCAGTCCGGAATTTGGCCGGGACCCGCGCCATGTATTCGTCGACCGTCTTCGGGGCGGTGCTCCGCGTTGGCGCCATCGCCGACCAACGGGGCGCCGGCCTCTTTAAGGATTCTGCTCTGCCCGCCTTTGTTGCCGCATCGAGGAGAGACTCATCCGTGAGTGCCACCCCATCCGTCGATCGGTCCGTCCTTCGTTCGACGAAGGATTATGTGGAGACTGGCCCTTCGTTAACGCGCCGCATGTAGAGGGCGGTTTCGAGATGCGTTCGACGACATCGAGGCGTAGGCGGAGAAGGTTGCCCACGGTCTCGACAGTCGCTACGCTCCTCCTCGCCTCCTTCGTCGTATTTTCAGGAAGAACTCTCGCCCAGCCACCTGTCGGGCAGTTCGTCGACGAGGCGATCTTCGTCGAAGGAGGAAGCTTGGCGGAGGTCTCCGCGGGAACGATGCAGCTTTACATGGGCAGCCTCCGAGGCGGCGACATCGACGCCGCGTTTGGGGACCCGAATGTCCAGACCATCGTTGCGACGGGGGACGTGGACGACCTGTATCTCGATCCGGTCCAGAATGATCCTTCGGTGGGTGGATACAACCCGTTCGCGATCGCCGAAGTCCGCCAGGCGGTTCAGTGGCTCGTCGATCGGGACTTCATCGCCGAGCAGATCCTCGGCGGCCACGCCGTGGCGGTGAGATCGCCTGTCCATCCTCTTTCCCCGGAATACCAGCGTCAAGTCCTGTTTTTCCAAGCCCTCGAGCATACGTACGGCTACAACGAGGAGCGGGCCCGGGACGCGATTTTCGCCGCCCTCGACAAGGTCCCAGGAATGACGTTCGGAGCCGACGGGAAGTGGCACTACAACGGCGCTCCCCTGACGGTCCATTTCATCATTCATCCCGAAGACTACCGGCTAGACGTCGGCAACTACGTCGCCGACCAACTGGAACGCGTTGGATTAACGGTGGTCCGAGATTACTTTGATCAACCCATCGCCTTCGACATCGTGTACTTCGGCCCTCCGAACCTCGGCAAGTGGCACATTTACACCGAACGAATCCCCGCGACTGGCGGAATCGTTCGCTGGGATGATGCGTACTTTGCCCGCGTCTTCATCCCTTATTACAGTTACAGCGTGTTCTGTCCTGGCGCGTGTTGGCCATTTGAGCATGACGATTTGCTCGTCGACGCCGCGTTGCGGCTGGAGAAGGGTCACTATCGCGATCTCGGAGAGCGGGAGCTGCTTGTTCGCACGGCCAGCAGCTTGGCCATGCGAGAATCCATTCGGATCCCCACTGTTTCGGTGCAGCGGACGTTCGTGGGTGCGAAAACGCTCACGTTCGCCTACGATCTGGGGGAGGGCCCTCTGTCACCTTTCGCTGTCCGATCCGCTCGGTTCGCTTCGCCGGGCGGACAGCTCCGAATCGGTCAGTCGCTCGGCTGGGTTTCACACTGGAACCCGGTCCGAGGCTTCTGGTGGCCCTACGACAGGGCCCAGCTCGGGGCGATGGCGGATCCTGGCGTCACGACTCACCCCCATAACGGCACCTACATTCCGGTACGAGGTGCGTTCCGCGTAACGACTTCCGGAGGCTACGGCGAGCCGCCTCTCAGCGTCCCCTCGGACGCGGTCTGGTTCAACGCAAGCCGCCTCGACTGGCAGGCCGTTGGAACGCAAGTCACAGCAGTCAGCAAGGTCTCTTGGGACCTCACGCTCGGGACGTGGCATACCGGCGCCGCCATGTCCATGGCCGACGTGATGTACCTGCTGTCCCGATACTACCGGAGTTACAACGAGTCTTTCGGGGATGGCGCGATCAACGGAATCACGGGACAGCCCATTCCGTCCGGCGACATCGGCGACGAGCCCGGAGACCCGAGGGCGGCCTCACCCGACGTCGTGAGGTTCCTGAGCCTCTTCAAGGGCGCGAAGGTCACGGGCCCGACGACGCTCGATGTCTACCTGGACTTCTGGCAGCTTGAGCCGGGGACGATCGCGGCAGAGGCGGATCTCTTCCCCAAAGTCCCCTGGGAAGTCGAGGAGGCGATGGTCCAAGTCGTCGCGAAGGACAACCTTGCCAGGTACCATGCCACGACCGCGCAGAGGGATGGCAAGGTCCTGTTGGATCTTACTCGGGGTCCTAGCTTGCCCCTGTTACGGGACGCTCTCGCCGCCCTGAAGTCTGCAAACGAGGTCCCGCCGGGGATGGGTGCGATGATCACCCCATCCGATGCCGCCGCGCGGTGGGCTTCCCTCGACAGGTTCTCCTCATCAACGACTCGGGTGATTGGGGAAACCGGCTATTCAGGGGGACATTTCCTCGCGAGCAATGGCCCAGCCTTCTTGGAGGCCGTCGACGTCGGCGCCCGCGAGACGACCCTCCATCGGTTCGACGCATATCCGTACTCAGCGGATCACTGGGATGGCCTCTTGGTCCCGCGTGTGCCCACGGTGACCCTGGCTCCGGCGATGACGCAGGTGGCGGATCCGGGCGAGATTGCTTCCGGATACGATGCGACGATCTCGGTTGGGACGACGCTTTTCGGCCAACCCTACGACCGGGTTTCGCTGGTGTACTCGGTCACGAATCCATCGTCGGGGGAGAGGGTCGCATCCGGGCAGCCGATCCACGAGGCCGGCGGGACGTGGACGATCGAACTCAATTCCGGTGTGACCGCCCATTTGCAACCCGGTCCCTACGTTGTCCAGGTCGTCGCAGTGGGAGAGGAGGCCGCGATTCCGCAGTTCGCCGAAGGAACGATTGTCGTGATCCCGGATAGCGTCTTGGCCGAACGAATGCTCGGTCGGCTTCAGGCCGATCTCCAGAGGCAGATTACGGAGACGAACGAGAAGACCGAGGAAGCAAACCGAAACGCTCTTACGGCCATCGATGTGACTCGCTCGCTTATGAACCGAGCCCTCGTCGGCATTGCCGTCGCAGCTGTGAGCCTCGCTGCGTCCATCGGTTGCCTGCTCGTACCCCTCCGAATGACCCGGGCCCAGCGGTCCCGCCCCACCCGCCATGCCTGAAACACCGGTCCGGCGACCCGCTCGATTCGCATCCGGACTGCGACTATTTCCAATGTCCTGATCCACTGCTGAGGACGCCGTCCGCGCCGAACGGATGGGCGGCAACCTTCATGTGCGGCCGGACGTTGGCCGTCCTCGGCATGGCGCGCAACCTGTACTTCCTCGGCACCGCCGGTTCGGGGAAGTCCACGATGGTCTACGCCTTCCAGGTGTGGATGAACTCGCAAGGCTTCGATTGCATCACCGCGAACCTCGATCCGGGCGCCGAGTCGCTCGAGTACGCGCCCGAGCTCGACGTGCGCGACTACGTCCGCACGGAGGAGATCATGCAGGAACAGGGTCTCGGTCCGAACGGAGCGCAGGTCGCCGCGGCGGACATGATCGCGCTGAACGCGAGGGAGCTCGCCGAGGTCCTCGAGACGTTCGAGACGAACTACGTCCTGATC
>VBMM01000301.1 GCA_005878415.1 Methanobacteriota archaeon | reverse complement strand
CGTGGAGGCCCACCAGTCGATCGGCATCACAGGGCTCGGACCGTCCCGGTTCGTGCTCGCGATCGACGCCGGGATCGTGCACGTCGCCGACGGTCCCCAGCCATAGTTGCTCCCGGCGCTGAGGAGGTTCACCTCGTCATTGCAGTTGGGCCCGTTCTCGGTGACGTAGGCTCGGCCCGTCACGGGATGGAAGGCGAGGCCGAACATGTTCCGGTGGCCGTACGTGAACACGCGGTTCTCCCAGCTCAGGCTGCCGTAGAACGGATTGTCCGGAGCCGCGTTGCCGTCCGAATCCATCCGCAGCACCTTCCCGAGGGGGCTCATCCCCGTCTGGGCGAGAGAGGGGTCCGCGTTCTCACCGACGACGGCCCACAGCCTCCCGTCCGGCCCGAACGCGATCACGCCGCCGTTGTGGTTCGTCGCGCCGCTCAGGGCCGGCATCGGGAAGATGACGGACGAGGACACGCCCGCATTTCCGCTCGCCTGAATCCGCACGATCCGATTGTACGTCGAGGCGTTCGCCGCATCGTCGTACGTCTGGTATGCGTAGACCCACGGGGTCCCGGGAAATCCCGGGTCCAGGGCGAGGCCGAGCAACCCGCGCTCGCCGGCGGTGTTGGTATTGGACAGCGTGAAGAACGGCGTCGGCAGGACGGCCCCGTTCTCGATGATGCGGATCGACCCGGTGTTCCGCTCCGCGTAGAACACCCGTCCGTCCGAGGCGAACCCGAGGGCGATGGGCCACGCGAGACCCGTCTGCACCGGGACGAGCTGGACGGCCGGATTGCGGGGGCCCGGTCCGGGTCCGGGTTGGGAGACCCACCACCAGACGGCTGCCAGGCCGGCGAGCGTCGCGAGCGCCGCGGCGAGGACGATCGCAATGACGACTCGGTCCTTCCGCGGAGTCACGAGTCCGGAAGACCGCCCCGGCTACTAAAGGCCCTTTGCCCGGGACGATCATTCCGTCAGAGCGACGAGCCGGATCGGAGAGCCGGACACGCCCTCGAGGCGGAGCGGCAAGGCGAGCAAGAGGAACGTCGACGATCGCAGGGCCCTGAGGTTCGCCACGTTCTCGATGATCGGCACGTCCGCCCGGAGAAGGGCGTGGTGCGCCGGGTATGTCGCGTCATTCGGACGATCGACGTTCGCCGTGTCGATCCCGACGATCCCGGCGCCCCATTCGACGAGGAGCCTCGCGCCTGCTCCCGTCAGCCCGGGATTCTCGGAGAGGTACGCCGACGTTCTGCGACGCCGCTCCCACCAGCCCGTCCGCAGGAGGATTGCGTCCCCGTGCCGAACGCGATTCGGAGCGGCGCGGCGCGCCGCCGTCAGGTGTCTCGGCAGGATCGCCCCTTTGGCCGCGAGCCCGCGGACGTCGAGCACGTGGCCCGGCGCGACGAACGTCTCGAGGGGCACGTCCTCGAGCCGCTTCCCGTCGGGCTCGAAGTGGAACGGCGCATCCGGCGGGTACGCGGGGCACATCGGGGTGCGCGGGCGGATCGGCACCGAGAGGTCGACGAGGCGCGAGAAGCGGACGGTCCGGGCGGCGGGCGGCATGTCTCCTCGCCGGACGGAGGGCGTCGCGGGCCTTAGCGGTTTGCGCGACGCGAACCTTTTCCCTCCGATCTGAATCGGGAGGCCGATGGGTTCCGACGGCCTCGAGCGACTGACCTCCGAGATCGTCGCGTGCCGCAAGTGCCCGCGGCTCGTCCGGTACCGCGAGGCCGTCGCCCGCACGAAGCGCGCCGCGTTCCTCGACTGGACGTACTGGGGACGCCCCGTGCCCGGCTTCGGCGATCCGGCGGCGCGGGTGCTCGTCGTCGGGCTCGCGCCGGCCGCCCACGGCGGCAACCGCACGGGCCGCACGTTCACGGGAGACCGCAGCGGCGAGTGGCTGTATCGCGCGCTCCATCGGGCCGGGTTCGCGAACCAGCCCACGTCGGTATCGAGGGACGACGGACTCGCCCTGCGCGACTGCTACATCGTCGCGGCCGTGCGGTGCGCCCCGCCGCAGAACAAACCGACCCGGGCGGAGTTCGCCCGCTGCCAACCTTATCTCGAGCGGGAGATCAAACTCCTGCCGAACCTGCAGGTGGTCGTCGCACTCGGCGCAGTGGCGATGGACGCCTTGCTGAGGGCGTGGCGGGCCCTGGGCCGCGACATCCCGACGCCCCGACCGAAGTTCCGCCATGGAGGCCGATGGTCCCTCCCACCGATCACGCTGATCGCCTCCTACCATCCGAGCCAGCGGAACACACAGACGGGCCTGCTCCGGGAGGCGGCCTTCGATGCGGTGTTCGCGGCCGCCCGGGACCTCCTGAAGGGAGGCCATCTGCCGAGCCCGGCGACGTCGTCCCGTTAACCTTGTATAAGGTTAATTTCGGAACCGGTTGTCGGCACGCCCAAAAAGGCTTTACAGTTCCGCCGGCTCCGGAGTCCGTGGCCGAGCCGCGACGGATCATCATCCTCGGGGCCGCGGGCCGCGACTTCCACAACTTCAACGTGTACTTCCGCGACAATCCCGCGTACGAGGTCGTCGCGTTCACGGCCACGCAGATCCCCGGGATCGCGACCCGCAAGTACCCCGCCTCCCTCGCAGGCGGGAGATACCCGGACGGCGTGCCGATCTTCCCGGAGGAGGACCTGCCCAAGCTGATCGAGCGGTTCCACGCGCAGGCCCTCGTGTTCTCGTACTCCGACGTCGACTATGCGTACGTCGGCCACCGGATCGCCTTGGCGAACGCGCACGGCGCGGACTTCATCCTCCTCGGGGCGCAGCAGACGATGCTCAAGGCCGCCGTGCCCGTCGTCGCGATCTGCGCCGTCCGCACGGGCAGCGGGAAGAGCCAGACGACGCGCCGCGTCGCGGGCATCTTGCGGGCCCACGGCAAGAAGGTCGTCGTCGTGCGGCACCCGATGCCCTACGGCGACCTCGCGAGCCAGGCGGTCGAGCGCTTCGCGACGTACGAGGACCTCGACAAGTACGAGACGACGATCGAGGAGCGCGAGGAGTACGAGCCGCACATCGACAAGGGCACCGTCGTCTACGCCGGCGTGGACTACGAGAAGATCCTGCGGCAGGCGGAGCGGGAGGCGGAGATCATCCTCTGGGACGGCGGCAACAACGACACGCCGTTCTTCAAGCCGGACCTGCACATCGTCGTCGCGGACCCGCTCCGGCCGGGCCACGAGCTCTCCTACTATCCGGGCGAGACGAACGTGCGCATGGCGGACGTCGTGGTGATCAACAAGGTCGACAGCGCGACGCCGGAGAACGTCGAGACGGTGAAGCAGAACGTCCGCTCCCTCAACCCGGACGTCGTGATGGTCGAGGCCGCGTCCCCCATCACCCCGGACGACAGCGTGCAGATCCGCGGGAAAAAGGTGCTCGCGATCGAGGACGGTCCGACCCTGACGCACGGCGGCATGGAGTACGGGGCGGCGTACATCGCGGCGCAGCGGTTCGGCGCGGCGGAGGTCGTGAGCGCGGTGAACCACGCGGTCGGCTCGATCAAGGAGACGTACAAGAAGTACCCGAACTCCCGCAAGGTCTTGCCTGCGATGGGCTACGGCCCGAAGCAGATCCGGGAGCTCGAGGAAACGATCGATGCGACGCCGTGCGACCTCGTCCTGAGCGGTACACCGATCGACCTGAGCCGCGTCCTGAAGACGAAGAAGCCCGTCGTCCACGTGCGATACGAGCTCGACGAGATC
>VBMM01000300.1 GCA_005878415.1 Methanobacteriota archaeon | reverse complement strand
GATGTCGCGCACTCGTTCTACCTGATCGATTTCGACCTGAAGATCGACGTGATCCCGGGCCACACGAATTTCTATTGGTTCAAGCCGTTGCAGCCTGGCAACTTCATGATCCGGTGCGCGGAGTTCTGCGGGCTCAATCATTACACGATGACCGCGACCCTAAAGGTCGTGCGCTGAAGGAAGGGAGATCGAGGCGGAATGACGAGGGGGGAGATGCGCGGTCCGACACTCGTGTCCGTTGCGATTCTCCTTCTCGCGGCGCTCGCATCGGCGCCGCTGTTCGGTCCTGCGTCGGAGGCTTTGACGGCCAACGCCGTGGCGCCAGTGATGTCCCTGAGCAGCAGCCTGCCCCCTGTGAATTTCACGCTCCATGGAGACGCGGGGCGCGGTTGGGGATTGACGAGCGCGACGATTACGACGCCCGGTCCGAACGTCACGGTCCATCTCGGGGACCGGGTGAACCTCACGTTGATCGCGGACGATTCGGCGGACCATAACTGGTTCATCGATTACGACAACAGCCTCGGGCCGAACGGCGATGAGCCGAGCTCGCCGATCTTCAACAATTCGGGCGTCCTCGCGTGGCCGTTCGTCGCCGACCGCCCGGGCAACTGGACCTACCGGTGCCGCATCCACCCGACCTCGATGTTCGGGACGATCACCATCCTTGAGGAGCCGAGGCCCGTGAACTTGACACTCTACGGAAACGCGGGGCGCGGCTGGGGTTTCACGAGCGGCACGATCAGCGAGCCCGGGCCCCCCATCGTCGTCTTCTGGAGGACGAATGTCACCCTGACGCTGATCGCAGACGACTCCGCAGATCACACGTGGTTCATCGATTACGACAACAGCCTCGCGCGCAACGGGGTTGAGCCCGGTTCGCCGATTTTCAACCCCACGACCGGAGCGATCGTCTGGAGCTTCATCGCGGAGCGGACCGGGAACTGGACTTACCGATGCGGCATCCATCCGACGTCCATGACCGGATCAACTGGCGACGCTCGGGGTGGTCCTCGCGTTCGCCGTGGTCTATCACGTCCGCGCGGTGCGCGCGGCGAAGCGGATGAAGTGAGGCCTATGCGATGACGGATCTGGCCGTCCTCGCGTTCGGCTTCGGCGTGATGCCCCTCGCCGCGATCCTGCTGTACGCGTTCCCGGAGACCGTCTTGCGGCACCGGGAGGCTTCATGGGGAATCCTTGCGGGAGTGACGGGGTTCCTCGGGCTCTCCCATGCGATGGCGCTCGTCCTCGTGAACCATTCCCTGCTCGGCGACCGGACCCTCGCGACGATCCTCTCCGTCCTGGGTCTGGCGGTCGGCGCGGGCTTGGGCTGGCTTTTCTTGGACGGACCGTACATTCGAACCGAGCCGAATCGAATCCTCGCGGCGTCCGTCGCGTTCGTAGCGCTTCACAGCTTCGGAGATGGCCTTCTGATCGGCGCGTCCTTCCTCGGAGGCGTCTCGACGACGCTTCCCCTTGACGCCGTGACGGTCGCTGCAACCGTGGTCCATCGCTTCGTGGAAGGGGCCATCATCGTCGTCCCGGCGATCGCCGCGGCGTGGAAGTCCCGGCCCGCCTTCCCGCTCCTGTTTCCCGCCCTCTTGGCCGTCCCGGCGGCGTACGTGCCGCTTTGGCTCGTCGACGTCTACGGGTTCACACCCATCCGTAGCGTGATCGACCATTCGATCCCGACGTTCGCCTCTGCGATGGAGGCGACTCTTGCGTTGTTCCTCGTTGCGCGGGCGTTCCTGCCCCTGGCCTCCGTGGAGCGCGGGACCCGGTGGCTCGCCTGGACCGCCCTCGGATTCATCGGCATCAGCCTCGTGCACTTCCTCGTCGAGTGAGGCTCATCCCGCCGAAGGCTCGGACGGCACGACACCCGCGGGCAGGCGAAGAGCCAGGAGCGCGACCATGAGCGCGAGGGCCAGCGTCGCTGTGCCGAGTGCGAGATGGATCGTCACGACGATCCAATCGAGCGAACTCGTGATCGTCAGGGCGCCGAAGAGCACCTGGGCCGCGAGGACCGCGAAGGTCATCACGGAGAGCGTCACGATGGCAATCTCCGCTCGATGCCACAGGAGCGCGAAGGCCATCGTCACGAGGATGAAGAGGGAGGTGAGCGCCGCGACGAGTCGGTGCGCATACTCGACCGCGACGCGAGGGTCCCCTAGGTTCGGGACGATGGAGTTGTTGCACAGGGGCCAGTCCGGGCACGCGAGTCCGGCGTCCATGCCGCGGACGGTGCCGCCGAGGACGATCGCCCCGTACGCGGTGATCGCCGAGAGGACGGCGAAGATCTGGAAGAGACGAAGGCGATCGACCTGCACGGACACCCGCGATCGGCGGAGTCGGTCTTCCTCGATAAAGCCTCGCTACGTCTCCGTGCGGAGGAGGCTCGTCCCGACCGCGAGAATCGCGAGGTCGAGGGCAAATCCGACTACGCAGAGGATGCAGACGGCTTGGATGACGAACACCTCGAGCAGCGAGAGACCCAGTCCGATCGCCGCCCCCACCGCGGAGACGAGCAGGATCCAGCTACCAACGGACCACCGGCCGATCCGAACTCGACCTCTCAGCGCTGTGGCGGAGAGGAACGCGAGGACCGCGAATCCTCCAAGGCCGACGACCGCGGTCGGAATTCCCGACACCGCCGCGTATGCGCTCGCGCGCACGCGTGTGCAGCTGAAGTAGGATGACACGTCGCACCAGCTCGCGCCCGCGGCGCGGTACCATTCCGCCGTGAGGTCGGCCGCCACCGCCACGCCGGCAAGGGAGAGCACGAGGACGAGGAGCAGCCGGTCTCCTCGCGATAGGCCGAGGACCACTCAACCTCCGAGCGCGCGGTCGAGCGCCGCCGCCAAGGTCGCGTAGGGCGCCTCCCCCACGATCACCGGGACCGCGACCACGCCGTTGCGGTCGAGGACGTACATCGTCGGCGTGCTGTCGACGTGATAGGCCTGCGTCACGAAACCGGAATCCAGCGCGTACGGCCAGTTCGTGCCGTACGTCGTCCTGAAGGCGGTCACCCGATCCACGGTGTCCGCCGCCCCAATGAAGTTCACGTCGACGCTGAGGAACGCGACGCGCGAGGAGTAATTCTGGAACAGGAGCGGCAGGACGTCTCGCGCCTCGTTGATGCAATGCGGACAATCGATGTCCATGAACTCGAGGAGCACGGGCCGGCCCCGAAGGGACGCGAGGGTGATGCTGCCAGCGTCCGAGGTCGGGAGCGTGAAGTCCGGTGCGACCTGTCCGGGAGCGATCCCG
>VBMM01000291.1 GCA_005878415.1 Methanobacteriota archaeon | reverse complement strand
GGTCGCTCGTTCAGCGCCGCCGAAAGTCTTTAGGGCCAACGGACTCATCGACACGCTCGTGGAACCGTTGGATCCAGGCCAAGGAGCTCCTCGACGGAAGCTCAACCGGAGGAAGTGGGCCGCGATCGTCGTGGCGGTCGCCATCCCCGTGGCTGCGTTCGCGGCCTGGGAGGTCCTCCGTCCGCGGTCCATCAGCGAAATCCTCTCGATGGAGCACGTGCAGGCCGGAAGCGACATCTCTCTCCAAGGGGCGATCACGGCAATCGGCCGGGAGAGCTCCAGCTACGGCCCGCGCGTCTACCTTCAGCTGGACGACAACGGGCTTTGTACCGGAGCGTATCCCTGGACGTTGAATCTCGTGGCGGATCCGAACGGCTCGTATGCGGCCGGTGAATCGTACCTGACGACGCTCCACATGGCGGCGTTCACGATCAACGGCGACGCGGCGGTCTGGACGCCGCAACTCGCCTGCCCCTTCCCGGCCCTCTACCGCGCAATCGGCGTCGTCTTCGACGCGGTCTCCCAGGTGCGGAACATGACACTGACGTACAACGGCACGGACGCGGTCGGATGGAGCGGCTACGAGATCCGATCGCTCAACGCGACGCGGTACCGCCCCGACGCCGTCCCGCTCGATCTCCTCGAGGCGCTCCCATCCACCTCGGGCGCACGGCCCATCGACTCCGCGAATGGGTTGAAGGATGCCGCGGCTCGGTTCTACTTGATAGCATCATCCGCCTTGGGA
>VBMM01000012.1 GCA_005878415.1 Methanobacteriota archaeon | reverse complement strand
AGCTCTCGACGACGACGAGGGGCGGCCACGTGCCCGCGTAGGCGTACATCGAGGCGAGGAACACCGCGACGATCACGCCCGCGACGATGAGGTCCCGGGCGAGCCCCAGCCACACGTTCTCCGGGGCCTCGTCATCCTCCGGGTCGTCTCGGGCCATGGGCCCACCGGCCAAAGAGGGCGGGCCTCATAAACCCACGCGGACGGTCAAAGGTCGAACGTCGAGACGGCGCGTCGGACCGGATACGCGACGTTGTGGATCGGCACGGAAGCGGAGGGCCCCTCGAAATCTTCCAGTCGGACGGACGATGCTCGAAGCTCGGCGAACGGGATCCCCTTGTGGATGTGGCCGTGGATCACGAGCTTCGGCCGGCGTCGCAGGAGGACCGCCTCGAGCGCCTTGCACCCGAGTTCGGGCCGCCACTCCTCCTTCTCGCCGCCCATCGTCGCGTACGTCGGCGGGTAGTGCGTGAGGAGCACGCGGGCGTCGTCGCCTGCGAGGAGACCGTCGAGGAGCTCGATCCGGCGGCGGTACACGTCCGCGAGGTGCGGGAGGTTCCTCCGCTGCCACCACGTCGGGCGATCGAGGCTCCCCGTGCTGCCGACGAGCCGCACGCGCCCGCCGTCGGATCCGAAGGCTGCCGACTCGTCCTGGAGGAACCGCACGCCGTAGGCGTCGGCGAAGCGCGCGACGTACGTCGGATGATCGGGCTCGTACTCGTTGTTCCCGAAGACCGCCGCGATGGGCGCCCGGACCCGTTCGCGGATCGCCCGGAGGACCGCTTCGAACGCGTCGAGATTGTTCCGGTCCGTCGTGTCGCCGGCGAGCAGGAACAAGTCGGTCGACCCGAGGCGCTCGAGGTCCGTTCGGAGGGCGTCGAGGCCCTGAGGGCCGTGCACGTCCCCGACGGCGGCGATCCGCACGCGCCGCCGAACGCGCACCGCGTCGATGAACCTATCCCGCGCTCAGAACTCCCGGATGATCGCCTGTCCTGTCGCCAGGTCGACGATCGGGAGGCGGGCGGGCATCGGATCGATGTTCCGCATCTTCTGGTACGGGGTCTGCGCCTGCCACGTGGACGAGTTCACGAGCACGACGCCGCGGTACGCGTCGACGCCGACCGAGTGGACGTGGCCGGTCGCGAAGAGGTCGGGGACCTCGCTGACGATGAGGTGGTCCTCCGCCTCGGGTGCGATCGGGGTCTTGCCCCCGTAGATCGGCGCGAGGTGCCGCATGCGCAGCATCGCCTTCATCGCATCGATTGGCCGGTGGTAGCTCAGCCCCGGCACCGCGGACACGAGGTCGTCCATGCTCCGCCCATGGTACGAGAGGATGCGTACGCCCTCGATGCCCAGGAGGCACGGATTGCCCGCGAAGGTGATGTTCGAGTCGAAGAGCTTCTGGATCGAGGTCGGGAACGCGGGCTGCGGCTCGGCCGGGCGCACCGCGTCGTGGTTCCCCGGGCTCATGACCACGGCGATCCGGTCCGGCAGGGCGGCCATCATCGTCGCGAGCGCCTCGTACTGCCCGTAGATGTCGTCGATCGCGAGTTCCTCGTCCTGCCGTGGGTAGACGCCGATCCCGTCCACGACGTCGCCGCTCACGACGAGATACCGGATGGACCGGGCGACCTCGTCGTCGCCCCCGAGCCACGCGGACACCTTCGACCACTTGTCCTCGAGGAACGTGCGGCTGCCGACGTGGATGTCCGACATGAACGCCGCGCGGACGTGCTCTTTCGTGCCGTGGAACGGGCGCGCGGTCGGGATGTCCGGCCGCACGAGGGACTGGGCGATGACGAGCCCGCGGTCGTTCGCGGTCCCGACGACGCCCACGACCTCGTCCATCACGACCGACTCCGCGGCGAGTTGGGAGTCGGAGGGCACGAGCACGGGGACCGTCTCCGATTCGTCCTCGAGCTCCAGGATGCGGTGGCCGTTCTTCGTCGTCCGGACGTCCGCCACCATCCCGATGATGCGCACCTCCCGGGTGGACTTACGGGCCTTCGCGATGTCCTGCGCCCCGGCCAGTTCGCGGCGGGCGAGCAGCAGGTTGCGGAGGACGTGGAATCGGTGGCGGAAGTAGCGGGTGAAGTCCTCAATCGTGCCTTCGCACGTCGAGCGCCCCGTGATGTCCCTCAGGATCCGCACGTCGGCGTCGCGGCCGCCGGCCGGTTCGCCCTCCCGCCGGAACGAGGCGGGGACGGATACCTGGGCGGTCACGACGGCCTCGACCGGGAGCGGCCGGGCCCTCGCCGCCGCTTGGCGGGCGATCGTCCCCGCATCGACGACGTCGTGCAGCGTCACGACGAACGGCATCTCGGAGCACTTCTCGAGGAACGCTCGGAGCGGCGCGATGGGGTCCTGCTGGCCGAGGAGGAAGTCGATCGCATCGGGCTCGAGCAGCGTCCCGCGCCGGCTTACGAACGCCAAAAGCTCCTCGCGCATCCGCGGGCCCATGGCACGCCATCGAATAAAAAGGGTTCGTCGCGCACGATCGTCGTTCGAAGAAAATTATAGGCGGACCGGCGAATCGGGTCCGATGCTCCGCGTCCGGGCCGAGGCGCCCCTCCGACCGACCGAGAGCGCGGAGAAGCTCTCCGCCGCGATCCGCAGTCTTTTCCCCGACGCGGTGCTGGAGGTGCACGCGGACCGCGTCGTCGGGACGACGGAGACGCTCGACCGGCTCCGGGAGCGGATTCGGGCCCAGAGGATCCGGGATACGGCGCGCCGCCAACTCCTCGCCGGCCGCCACGGGGATCGGACCGTGGTGGATCTGAACAAGCAGGCCGCGTTCGTCGGGGTCGTGAGCTTTGGCGCGGCATCGCCGCTCGGCGACATCCGCGTCGAGATCGAATCGGACGACCTGGCCGCCGTGATCGACTTCGTCGCCGAGAGCACGCGGGAGCCGAAGGCCAGGCCTTAGGCGGTCCGGCCGCACCGCGTGCAGGTGAAGCGGCCGGCGTCGTAGCGGGCCTCGACCCACGCGCAGTTCGGGCACTGGAATCGCACGGGCGGATAGCCGTACGGAGGCGGCACGTACGTCGGGGCGTAGTCGCGCGGGATGCGGGCCGGGTCCCGGACCGTGGCGACGGGCGGCGGGGCCGAGGACGTCGGGGCGGGCGGCCACGCCAAGCTGGGCGGACTCGGGGGCGGGAACCCCGAGGACGGGAGGCCCGGCGGCGGGGATGCCGGGTACGGAGGGACCGGGGTGGCGGGAGGCGCCCGGACCGGCGGACCGAAACTTCGCACGAGTTCTTGGAACCGCTTCGTGGCGTGGAGCGCGTACCAGGCGAAGAACCCGGCGCCGGCCACCGCCAAGCCGAGCACGAGGAGTTCCGTGAGCAGGAGGGTCGCCTCCCCGCCGATGCCTTCGAAGTACAGGGAGTCGACGTAATCGTTCACGAAATGGGCGAGCATCGCCGCCCCGATGCCGTGGCGCAGAAACAGGTACCCGAACCCGAGCCCGGCGACCATCGCGGGGATGACTTTCCACCATCCCCATCCGGGCGCGTGCGCGAGGCCAAAGATGGCGGAGCTCGCGAAGAGGAACGCCCACGCCGCCACGAGCGTCTCGCGCGGCGAATCGGCCCGGACGGTCCCGCCGAGGAGGTAGCGCAGGCTACCGGCGACATGGCGCCCCGCGGATTCGGGCCCGCGCCAGGTCCCGCCGCGGTTCACCTCCAAGACGCGGAGGACGACGGACCCGAGCGCCATCGGGAGTCCGATCAACAAGGCGCGGAACGCGAGTTCCTCGTACACGCCCGCGTTCGCGAGTTCAAAGAGGAAGACCCACGCGTTCGCCGTCGTGATCTCGATCGGCGACGTCGGCGAGATCTGGGCGAGCTCGAGCAACAGGATGAACGCGAGCTGGAAGAACGTCACGGCCATCCAGACCTGCGCGATCGCGAGCCACGCGCTGCGGCTCCGGAGTCGGGTGCCGATCGATTGCAGGGGGGCGCGAATCGCATCCCAGGTCCGCTTTCGGTCCGCGTAGGCATAGTAGCCGCCGGCGACGAGGATGGCGAGGACGACGAGCCCGTAGTACGCCAGGAAGAGCGGCTTGTCTTGCGATCGGTACACGACGACGGGCGTCGGCAGCGGCACGTAGACGAAGACGCCCGCATCGGTCGTCCACGCGAGGCGGATGTTGTCGAAACCCACGTTCACCGGGCCCGACGAACCGAGGTCCATGAACGCGATCTTCAGGTAGTAGATTCCCGTCGCAGGAAGACGTCCATCGGCGTCGAACCGCGGCGTCGCCGTCCAAGCGGTCGCCGTTGTGAAGTTCTCGCTCCCAATCGCGGTGAGCGGGTCCGGATTGGATGTCGACGAGTCGACGGAGACGAGGAGCCGGCCCGAAGTCAACGGACCGGTGACCTGCACATCGAGCCGGACGACCGCGGCGAACGGCACCGAGCCGTCCACGCGGAACGCCTGCCACCAGAACCCGCGCGCCGGCGCCGCCGGGAGCGTCATCTCGATGTACCCGTCGGGATTCCCACCCGCGCTCTGGTACGCGCGACTCGAGCCGGTCCCCCACTGGTCGAACGTCCAGTTGCCGTCGAAGTCGAGCCCGCTGTTCACGTTCGCCCCGGACTGGATGCCTTGGATGCCGGGCACGACCATCGTGGGACTCCAGAGCAGCGCGGCGAAGTCCGTCAGGGCGAGGATGAGGAAGCCGACCATCGCGAGCGTCCAGAGGATCGAGAGGACCGAGCGGCCGCCGGAGGGGCTCGGGGGCGACCGGTACGCCCACGCCGCGGTCGGCAAGCCGCAACGCGGACAGAAGTGGCCCCGGAACACGGTGCCGCAGCGCGGGCACGGCCATCCGGGGGCCGCCGCAACCGCGGCGGGCGGGGCCGTCGCGGGCGCCGGGGTGCCGCATCGAGGGCAAAACGACCCGTCGAACGTCGCGCCGCACCGGACGCACTGCATTTGCCGCCGGACGAGGGGCCCGCGATATTTAATAGTGCGGTCCCCGCTCGCTCGGCGCGCGGTTGCACGAAGGACGAGCGTCCGCTCGCGCTCCGCGAATCTTTATAGCGGATATGTCGGTTGCGCGGCCCTCCGCGCGCGGCGGAGGCTTCCCCCGAGGTCGGAGGAGTCGGAATGGAGTACGAAGACAGAAGCCGGCGCAACGTGGACGTGGAGTTCGAGACGATCAAGTCCGAGAAGGTCAACTTCGGGCGCAACAACTTCCTCGAGATCGCGCGGAAGCGCGCGAAGACGTCCGAAGGGACGAACGAGTTCATCTCCGTCTCGCGAGGATACTATCTGCCCGACAAGACGGAGCGGTTCAAGCGCTCCCTCACGATCCCGGACGACCCCGAGGTCCGCGCGTTCGTGGCCGACAAGATTCGGTCGCTTTGAGCGCGCCCGCGGATGGTGGGAGGGCCGGGTCCGTCGACGCGGACCGCCGGTTTTAAATCGCCCCGGTTCCATATGAGATGGCCCTTTTGCAGGTGCAATTAGGGGGGAGCGTTCATCGGGCCGTCGTCGTTGATGCAGGGCCTAGGCTATCTCGCCCAGGACCCTGCGGAGAACGTAGTGCCGTTCGTCCACCACCTCGGGGACGCCCGCACGCCGTTCCTCTGGATCACCTCTCGGCCCGTGGACACCGCGCCCGACGGCGGGGACCTCCTCCGCGTCACGACGCTGCGGGGCGGGATGGCGACGGCGGACCCGCGGCGGCTCCAGGACCTGAAGACGGCCGCCACGACGTTCTTCGACGAGCGAGGCCCCGGGATCCTGGTGCTCGACTGCCTCGAACCGCTCATCCTTCACGCCGGCGTCGAGCGGGCGCTCCGGTTCGTCGAAGACCTCCACGAGGAGGTGGCGATGCGGAGCGGCATCCTCGTCGTGTTCGCCGACCCGCGGACCGTCACCCCGCGGATGATCGCCTGGCTCGAACGGGAGCTCGACCCGCTCCCACGGTCCGCGATGCTCCCGAACGCCGAGCTTCGGGTCGTCGTCTGAGCTCACGGCCCGAAGAGCAGTCCCATCCCGGACGCCGCGTCCTCGTCCTGGGCCCGGAATCGTCCGTAGACGCGCTCCGCTTCCGCGCCTTCGAGCGGCCGCGCCACGTCTTTGAGCAGCTCGACCGCGCGCGCGATGCCCGCCTCGCTCCCCTCCACGACGACGTACCGGTCGTCGCCGGTCAGGCCGAGGCTCTTCGCGTCCCGCGCCGTGACGCTCTGTCGGCTCACGACGTCGTCCTTCCACAGGACGTCCGCCTTGGGGGCGTGGATGGCCGGGACCCGGAAGACTCGGTACACGGGGGCACGCACGCGAACCTTCCTATTAAGCGTTCATTCCTCGTCGTGCGGCCGGGTGAAGGGGAGGATCAGCAGGAACGCGCCGACGATGAGGAACGCCATGCCCGCGAGCGGCTCGACGACCCATCCGACGCCGATCCCGATGGCCGCGAACGAGAGACCGAGGACGCCGAGCAGCGTGCGGGTCGAGGCCACGCGCCCCGTACGTGAGCGGGCGCTAAAGGGCTTTTGCGGCACCCGTCCGGATGATAACCATCCGCAAACCTTCTTATCGCGTCCGTCCGCATCGGCACGGCGTGCCCGACCCGGAGGAAATTGGCGAGATGCAGATCCTCGCCGCTCTGATCGGGGTCGCGGAGATGGTCGGCGGGCTGACGGACACGGACGAGTTGCTCGCCTCGATCGTCCGTGTGATGCCCGGACTCGTCCGGGTGGACCGGTGCGCGATCCTGAGCTACGATCCGTCCGCCCGGGAGTTCCGCACGATCACGTCCTTCGCGCCGGGCGGGCGGTCGACTCCCTTCGACGGGCTCACCATCGAGGAGGCGGAGATCCCGCGGCTCGCTCAGCGACTGATTTCGCTGCGCCTCCCGGCGCTCGTGAAGTCGCCGTCCCGCGAGGCGGAAGCGGGTCTGCCCCCGCTCCTCCAGAAGCGCCTCGGGCTTCGATCCGCGCTCGTGGTGCCGCTGGCAGCCCGCGGCCGATTCCTCGGGATCCTCTGGCTCGATGACACCCGCACGTCGCACCTCTTCACCTCGAAGGAAATCAATATCGTCCAAGGCGTCGCGGCCCAGGTGGCGATCGCCCTCGACGGGGCGAAACTCGCCGTCCAGCTCGACCTCGAGCGACGCCGGCTCGAGGCGCTCGTGACCGCGCTTGCGGATGGCCTCGTCGTCGTGGACCGCGACCTCCGCGTCCTGCACCTGGATCGCGGCGCAGAGGCGCTCCTCGGTTGGCAATCG
>VBMM01000290.1 GCA_005878415.1 Methanobacteriota archaeon | reverse complement strand
GTTTCTTCGCATCTTCGCGGAGCGTGTCGCGATAGTTCCGGATGCCGCCGTCCATGAAGAGGATCGAGAAGACGGTACCGACCTGCGGAACGCGAGCGCGGACGTGTTGTTGCTCCACGATCCGCTCGAATCCGGCGGCCAGATTCCGCGATTTCGCCAGGAGCCCGTCGAACGTCCCCGGCGCCTCGAGCTCATCGAGGGTCGCCATCCCGGCCGCCATCGCGGGCGGATATCCGGCGAACGTGCTGCTATGGAAGAAATCGTTCGATCGGGGATCCGCGAGATCGAGGATGTCCGAGCGACCGAGGAATGCGCCGCACGGGAGGCCGCCGCCGATGATCTTCCCCAAGCAGGTGA
This sequence comes from Methanobacteriota archaeon, assembly GCA_005878415.1. Classification (GTDB taxonomy): domain Archaea; phylum Thermoplasmatota; class Thermoplasmata; order RBG-16-68-12; family RBG-16-68-12; genus RBG-16-68-12. Next base: position 1,535 of record VBMM01000290.1, on the reverse strand, counting down.
GGTCCGGCGTGACGCCGTACGCATGCTGGGCCCCGCCGAATACGACGCGGAAGCCGCTCATCACCTCGTCGAAGATCAGCGGGATGTCGTCCCGAGCCGTGATCTCCCGGACTCCTTTCAGGAACTCCGGATCGGGCGCGATGTACGATCGCTCGACGGGCTCCATGATGACGCAGGCGAGGCGATCCGCGTGGCGGCGAATCCGCGCCTCCGTCTCGGCGAGATCGTTGAAAGGCAGCACGAGCGTGTTCTCGAGGACGTGAGCCGGCGTTCCGCGCGATCCGGCCACGGGACGGAGGTCGCGATCGGCTTCCGCCTTCGTCGGCGCGTGGCTCACGAGGAATTCGTCGACGCCGCCGTGGTAGTGCCCCTCGAACTTCGCGACCATCGGCCGCCGGCGGTACGCCCGCGCCGCCCGCACCGCGTGCATGGTCGCCTCGGTCCCGGAGACCGTGAAGCGCAATTTCCCGTCCGGGCGGAAGATCCGTAGGAGGCGTTCCGCGTACGCCGCCTCGAGCTCGTGCGGCGTCCCGAACATCGTCGTGCCCGCGGACGACATCGCCTCGTGGATCGCCTTCATCACGCGCGGGTGGCCGTGGCCAAGGATGAGCGGACCGAAGGACAGGCAGTAGTCGCTGTACTCGTTTCCGTCGAGGTCCCAGAGCCGAGCCCCTCGGGCCCGCTTCATCGCGATCGGGTACGGGTCGAAGTACTTCACGTTCGCCGTCACGCCGCCAGGGAGGGATTTCCTCGCGCGCTCGGCGTACGCCCTCGAGGCTTTCGTGCGCGCCTCGAAACCGAGGGACTTCGTGACGGCCTTCGCCATGCCGCTCGGCGTCGCCAACGCGGGGCGGCCGATATAGTTTTTCCGCGGGGAGCGCGCCTTCAAATCGACGCGGGCATTCCGAGGAGCCGTGCCGGCCGTGCAAGGAGCGGCGAAAGCGCGTCGGTTCTTCGACTCCATCGCGCCGTGGTACGATCGGATCAACGCGCGGATCTACAAGCGGGAGTGGTTGGAACGCGTACGGTCCGAGATCCGGGGCCCGCGGGTCCTCGACGTCGGCGTGGGCACCGGGTTCACGACGGGCCACCTCGCTGACTCCGTCGGAATCGACTTATCGATGGAGATGCTCCGTCGCGCGCGACACCGCGGGTCCCTCGTCCGTGCCGATTTCATGATGCCGCCATTCCGCGGGTCCGCGTTTGACACGATTGTGTTCGCGGGCTCGTTCTACTACATGCCGAATCCGAGAGACGCCGCCGGGATCGCGGTGGACCAGTTGCGGCCCGGCGGGCGAGTCATCCTCCTTTCCCCCGCGACGCTCCTCCTTGCGGGGTTCGTCCGTGTGTTTTCCCCGCGCGAGTATCGCGAAATCTTCGCGTCCAACGGGTTCCGAGACATCCGCTATGAGCGCCTGAATCGGGCTGCATGTCTCGTCATCGCGGAGAAGCCGTAGTCGCGTCCTTGTGGATCGGGCACGGCCTCCCTGCTTTGCAGAAGCGGCACTTCTCCGGCTTCGTGACGGGGAGGGGTT
>VBMM01000289.1 GCA_005878415.1 Methanobacteriota archaeon | reverse complement strand
GACTTGAGCGCTTTCGACGCCCGCGAGGAACCGTGCAAGGACGCGGCGCGACGCGCCTTCCAAGCCGCCTACATCCTGCAGAGCGCGGGCGAGCTGGAACGGGCCGCGGACGCCTACGAGCGCTCGATCCGGCTCATGCCATCGGCCGAGGCGCACACGTTCCATGGGTGGACGTTCAGCTTCATGGGCCGGTACGACGACGCGATCGAGGCGTGCAAGCGCGCGATCGAGGTCGACCCGGCGTTCGGGAATCCGTACAACGACATCGGCGCGTACCTGATCGAGGTCGGCCGGCTGGACGAGGCGATCCCGTGGCTCGAACGGGCGACCGCGGCGCCCCGCTACTGCTGCCACTTCTACGCCCACACGAACCTCGCGCGCGTCTACTTGCAAAAGGGCATGCGCGAGAAGGCGCGGAGGTGCCTGATCGAGGCGCTCCGCGTGAACCCGGAGTACGAGCCCGCCCAGGAGTTGCTCCGCCGGATCGATGGACAGGGCGGGTATCACGCCTGAGGTCCGAGGACCGCCGCGCGCAGGGCGCGGAATTCGACCTGGGATAATGTCGGTTCCGGGGCGTGCGACACGAGGATGTCGACCGGGCCGTCGGCCCTCTCCAGGCGGAGTCGATCCGCAATGCGGCGAACGCCCCGCGAACCCTCGTCCGCTTCGACGACGTGGGCGACATC
>VBMM01000288.1 GCA_005878415.1 Methanobacteriota archaeon | reverse complement strand
GAGCTCGCCGCAGGCGAGGCATTCCCACCCGAGCGCGTAGTCCTCGAACATCACCAGGCCCCGTTCGTCCTTGCCGCACTTCGAGCAGGGACCCGGCACGTAGCCGCTCACCCGGAACGCGCGGATGACGATCTCGGCCATCGCCCGACCCCGCGCGTCACTTGTCCGGGGCGTCGTCTTCGCCGGTCGGGTGGACGTACCAATCCGGGACGCCTTCCTCGCCGCCGAGGTCGCATTTCGGGCAGACGTAATCGAGGATCGGGTAGTTGCCGTGCGGCTCCCCGCCGATGTTCTTCCGGCTGAACATCGGGCGTCCGAGACGACGCGCGACCATAAAGTTGCCGGTGTCCGCAATATCTTTCGGAAGGAGCCGCGATGGCCGTCCGTGTTCCTTCGATTCTCCCGCTTCCGGTTCCGCGAGGGCAAGGAGTCGGACGGGATCGAGATCCTCCGGAGGCACGCGGACGCGATCCGGGCGGCGCCGGGCTGCCGGGACGCATGGCTCGGGCAGGGTCAGCATCCCGCGACGGAGTGCGTCGTCGTCGCCCTCTTCGACGACGAGGATTCCCTCCGAAAGCTGGAGGGCCGCCTCCGGTCGGATCCGGTCCGAGGCGGCGACTTCTTCTCTCTCCTCTCGCTGACGACCCAGCCTCCGGAAGTCACGCAGTACGAAATCCGGTAGCCGGGACTCAGGGAGCTTTTTAGGGCGGCGCGCGATGCGGACTGGGAGAGACGATGGCGGTTTCATTCGCGACGCTCGACCAGCGGCTGTTGCGCGATTTGCGTCAGCTGCACGACTTTCTGTGGGACCCGCTGTGGACGGGGAACGAGGAACGGCTTCGGAAGGACCTGCTGAAGGGAGC
>VBMM01000011.1 GCA_005878415.1 Methanobacteriota archaeon | reverse complement strand
GGAGACGACCACGAACACGGCGCCGCCGAACACCCGTTCGTCCAGGATCTTGACCGTCCTCGGCACGAACCGGTAGAACGTGTAGGATCGGAGCTGATCGGCCGCACGCTTCGCCGCGCCGGACGTCGACGCGACGATGCGGTCATAGCGGGGGAACCGCTTGCCGTAGAACTGGGCTGCCTGTCGAGCAAATGGACCCGCCGCCGGGTGGCACGTCCCGAAAAGCTGCAGTCCCCGGTCGGACCCGCCCCAGACCTGCGTCGAGCGGAAGACGGCCATCGCCGTCGACGGGCTCCGTTCGAGGTTCCGGCCGTGCGCAGAGCCCGCGTCGGAGAGGAAGAAGATCTCCAGCGAGGGGGAATAGCAGAAGTACGCGGTGTTGATGTGCGGCCGGTTCCGTGACCCGATCGTCGACATCGAACAGAGCACGTTCTCGCGTAGGATCCGCCGAATGCTCTGCTGAACCGCCGCCTCCGACCATCGCCGCCTCACAGTCTTCAGGTAGCTCAAGGATCAAACCTCCGGGACGCCGCCGTCCTCGACGCGATCTGCGACATCGAACCTTCAACGGAATTCGGGTTAAAGCCGCCGCGCTCCCGGCCTCCGCGGACGGGACGGAATCCCTATCCTGTCGAGCGGGATACACGGCCCATGGCGCATGAGGCGGTGCGGACGGACCTGCCCGCAGTCGGGCTCCCGTTCTCCTGGGGCGTGCGGTGGCGGGATCTCGTCTTCGTCGCAGGGCAGGGGTCCCTCGGGGCCGACGGGAAGGTAGTCGAAGGCGACATCCGCTCGCAGACGCGACGGACGCTCGAGAACTTCCGTCGGGTCGTCGGCGCGGCGAGATCGGACATGGATCACGTCCTCTCGACGACGGTCTATCTGAGAGACCTCAACGACTTCGCCGCGATGAACGAAGTGTACGCGACGTTCTTCCCGCGGGAGCCGCGACCCGCCCGCGCGACCGTCAGGGCGGACCTGCTGTTCGGGATGAAAGTGGAGATCCAGGGGATCGCGTACGTTCCGGAGTCGTAGAGGGCCGGCCAACCCGCGCCGAATCAGTCGATCTCAGCCGGCGCGCGAGGCGATCCTCGGACGTTGAGGATCATGTCCCTCGCCTGGTCCTTCGAAGGATAGATGCAGAACGTCATGCGCGTTCCCCACTTCTTGTTGATTTGCTGGAAGATCTCGCTCAACCGCTGGAAATCCTGTTCGGTGAAGTGGACCACGCCGAGGTTCAGATCGAACTCGTACGCCGTCGGTTCGCCGCGGTGGAATCGAATCGGGATCGAGCCGTAGAGCTTGTAGCGGAACTTTCCGAGTTCTCCGACCAGTTCGTCCAGGAGTTCCTTGTTCGCGAACGGCTCGAGAGGATCGAAGCCCGGCCGTGAGGCCGCACCGACGGACATCAGATGCCGGCTCGTCACCGCCCGTCGAATAGAAGGCCCTTGCGCTTCAGCGTCTCACCGCGCGACACCTTCCGCGTGAAACGGCTCGAGTGGAAGTCGGGACTCGGGTGCCGAGTAGAGGTAGCAGGCGACCATGTGGTTGGGCGAGACCTCGACGTATGCCGGTCCCAGGGGAGGGAGGAATTCGAGATCGATTGCGCCCTCGCGAAGCTCGACGGCCGCAATCGCGCGGAATGCCATGCCCCCGGGTACTCCGGCCCTCGCCTGGACCAGCGCAGCCACCTCGTCCCGGTCCGCCGCGGTCGGCTCGGTCCGGGCGAATCGGAGGCGAAGCCGATCGCCTTGGATCGAGACCTCCGAAAGGGGCGGGAGCTTCGCCGCGCTCGGGTTGCGTGACGAGTCGAATAGGTACGCCGCCACGGAGGCGGCGTCGCGAGGGCTCCATCCGCAATGCGGCATCACGGCGTTGCATCGCGTATGGAACCGGCAGCCGGATGGGGGGTCGACAGGGCTCGGCACGTCGCCCGGCAGGAGGATCCGCTCCCTCCGCCGCTTCGGGTCCGGCACCGGGACCGCGGACAGGAGGGCCTTCGTGTACGGATGGAGCGGATTCTCGAAGAGGTCGCGCGTCGGGGCCTCCTCGACGATCTGCCCGAGGTACATGACCGCGACGCGATCCGCCATCTGCCGGACGACGCTGAGGTTGTGCGTGATCAACAGGTACGTCAGGTGTTGCCGTCCCTGAATGTCCTTGAGCAAGTTGAGGATCTGCGCCTGGACGGAGACGTCGAGGGCGCTCGTCGGTTCGTCCAGGAGAAGGAATTCGGGCTCGGGGGCCAGGGCGCGGGCGATGGCGATCCGCTGACGCTGTCCGCCGGAGAACTCGTGGGGGAAACGGTACAGATGGTCGGGGCCGAGTCCGACCTCCTGGAGCAGTTTCGCGGCTCGCTCCATCGCCTCCGCGCGTGTCATGAGCCGGTTGATCAGGATGGGCTCCGCGACGATGTCCTTGACCAGCATACGAGGGTCGAGCGACGTGAACGGATCTTGGAAGACGGGCTGCATGCGTCGGCGGAGGGGCTTCAGGGCCCGCGGGCGGCGACCGGTGATCCCGTAGCGACCGACGACGGCCCGAAGCTGCGGGTCCGCGGATGCGGCAGAATCGCCGTTTCCCGCGCCGCGCGGCCAACGCAGGTGGGCCTCCCGGTACGCGGTCGATGGCAGGTCGAAGAGGACCGTCCCGGACGTGACCGGGATCAGCTGGAGAAGGAGGCGGCCCAAGGTCGTCTTCCCGCATCCGCTCTCGCCCACGAGGGCGAGCGTCTCCCCGCGGCGGATGAACAGGTCCACCCCGTCCACCGCCTTCACCTGCGCAATCGTTCGCCGCAGGATGCCGCCCTTCACCGGGAAGTACTTGCGGAGGCCGAGCGCCGCCACCAGGATGTCATTCTCGGCTCGTGGCGCCGGCTGCACGGGACCCTCCCTCCTCATACAGGAAGCATGCGACGCGCCGCCCCTGACCTTGCACCAGGAGCCTCGGCTCCTCGGCCTTGCAGCGGTCGAACGCATACTTGCACCGGGGATGGAAGCGACATCCCGTCGGCGGGCGTGCGAGGTCGGGCACCGTCCCGGCGATCGTGGGCAGGGGGACTCCGATCGAGACCTGTCGGTCCAAGGACACGATCGATTCGAGCAGCCCCTGGGTGTACGGGTGGAGTGGCTCGGCGAACAAGTCCTTGACGGACGCATCTTCGACGATTTTGCCGGCATACATCACCGCGACGCGGTCGCAGAGCTCCGCGATCACCGCGAGGTCGTGCGTGATGTAAAGGATCGCCGACTTCGTCCGTCCGCGAAGATCCTGAATCAGCCGGAGGATCTGGGCTTGCGTCGTGACGTCTAGGGACGTCGTCGGCTCGTCCGCGATCATCATGACGGGGTCGCATGCGAGCGCCATCGCGATCATCGCTCGCTGTTGCATCCCGCCGCTGAGTTCGTGCGGATACGCGCGGTACACCTTGGTCGCCTCGGGGATCCGGACGGTCTTCAACAGATCAAGGACCCGCCGGCGTGCCTCTTCCTCGATCGGCCGCATCAGCGCCCGCCGCACGATCGGCAACGCCATGAGGGCGCGGAACGCGAGTTGGCGCGACCGATACCGCGCGCGGGCGGCGAGTTGGCGGCGCCGGTCTTCCGTCGTCCCGACGCCGGATACGAGGCGCCAGTCCCGAGAGGTGACTTCCGATTCGAGATCGTCGAGCTCGCGGACCAACTCGAGGAACCAGCGAATCCGGATTCGCCCGCGGGCCACCATGTGGCGCAGGCGTTCGACGCGTTCCTCCAAGCTCAACCCGGCCCCCTCGACGATCGCCGTGACGCGGGAGACAGGCACCGCGATTCGGAGGCAGAATTCTGCGAGGAACCGCTCCCGCTCCGCCGGATCCGGGTTCGTCACCGCTTGGCGGAACAGATCGAGATCATCGGAGACCAGTTCGTGCCCGCCGAGGAGTCGATCGCAGATCTCCTTCCGCCGCTGGTAGATCAGGACCTCGGCGATCTGATAGCCGATCGAAAGGACCGGGTTCAGAGAGGCCATCGGCTCCTGGAAGATCATCGACATCTCGCGGCCGCGAACTTTGCTCATCCGGGCGCGGTGTTGTCGGAGCAGGCGCTCGTTCCGAACGATCTTCGGTCGTCCCCAGAGTCCTCGACGCACGAGGACCTCGCGTTTCACGCCGGCGAGGAGGTTGACCCCCTTGAACCAGATCTCGCCGCTCGCGATCCGACCGGGCGGGCTGGGGATCAGGTACATGATCGAGAGGGCGGTGACAGACTTACCGCATCCGCTCTCGCCGACCAGTCCTAGGACCTCTCCCTCGTTGATCTCGAAATCCACTCCGTCCGCGGCCCGGACCACGCCGCGGGGTGTGAGGAATTCTGTACGCAGTCCTCGCACGGAGAGCAGAGGCGGCGCCTCGATCACCTCCGTAGGCGCGGGTCCAGCACGTCACGCAGGCCGTCCCCGAGCAGGTTGACACCCACCGCAAAGACGACGAGGGCGAGCCCCGGGAAGAGGATCGTCCAGGGATACGACGCGGCACCCTGCTGGTATCCATAGAAGATCAGCGCGCCCAACTCGGGCACGAACCCGCCCTGCGGGGCGAAGCCGACGAAGATGAGCGCGGCAAAGATCTGGATGACCACGCCGAGGTCGAGCGACACCTGGACGAAGACCGGCGCGAGGGTGTTTGGCAACACGTGCCGGAACATGATCCGTGTGTCGGACGCCCCCGCCGCGCGAGCCGCCTCGACGAACTTGTTCTCTTTCACGGACAGCACCTGAGCGCGCACGAGCCGCGCGTACGGCGGCCACCACAGGATGAGCAAGGCGAGGTTCAGGGTCGTGAAGTCCCGTCCCAGGACGAAGGCCACGGCGATCGCGAACACGAGGAATGGAATCGAATAGGTGACGTCGGTCGTCCGCATCAGGGCCTCGTCGAAGAACGAACCTTTGTACCCCGCGACGAGACCCACGAGGATCCCGATCAGCGCGCCTCCGAGGACGACGAGCGCGGAGTAGTAGAGGTCGATCCGGATCGCCTTGAAGATCGCCATGCCCAGGTCGATGCCGGGGTACGTCGTGCCGAACCATGACCCCGGCCGTCCGGCGGCGCCCCACCACCACGGAGCTTCGGGGAACGGGTTCGCGAAATCCGTCTGGAGGATATCTCGATCGGGGAGGAACGACGCGGCGACGGCGATCCCCACGTATGCCAGCGTGATGAGGAGTCCGGCGGCTGCCAGGGGTCGCTGCAGGAGGAGACGCACCGTAAGCCGGTATTCATCCAGCCGACGCCGAAGGCCCCGCCGAAGCCCGGCCGCCACGGACTTGCGAAGTTCCGGGCGATGGGTCACGACCTCGGACGACATGGCACCTCGCCTCACAGGGTGATCCGAGGATCGAGGTACGCGTAGATGATGTCCACCACGAGGTTCACGAGGACGAGGAAGAGCGCGAAGATCAGGGTCGTCGCGAGGATGGTGGCCAGGTCGTGGCTGATGATCGCGACGGTCGCCCACCGACCGATTCCGTTCCAGATGAATACGTCCTCGACGAGCACGACGCCGCCGAGGAGGCCCGCGAATAGAAGGCCGACGACCGTGGTCACCGGCAGGAGCGCGTTGCGTCGGATGTGTTTCCGGATGATGACACCCTCCGGGAGGCCTTTGGACCACGCGGTCTTCACGTACTCCTGGTTCATCGCATCGACCATCCCGGATCGCACCATCCGCAGGATGCCGCCGAGCACCCCGTACGTCAGGGTGAGGGCGGGGAGGACGATGTGCCAGAGGGCGTCCCGGAGGACCTCCCAATCGCCGTTCAGCGCCGCGTCGAGGATGAGGAAGTGCGTCGGCTGGGAATCGAACACCCCCGATCCGACGACCCACGATCGGCCGCTGAGGATGCCCGGGGTCACCTGTCCTTGAATCGGTAGCGATGGGATGTACTGGACCGCGAGGATCTGAAGCAGTAACGCGAGCCAGAACAACGGGACGGAGTAGCCGGTGAAGGCCACGACCCGCGTGACGTGATCCGGAAGCCGGTCTTTCCGAATCGCGGAGATGGTCCCGAGCGGAATTCCGATGATCGTCGCGAGGAGGGTCGCCGCGATCGCGAGCTCGACGGTCGGCGGGAAGAAGAGGACGACGGCGTCGGTGACGGCCCCGGCGAACAGGTTCGTGTTCGTGAAGCCCCAGTCCCCATGGAGCAGGGAGCTGAGGTAGTACACGTACTGAACCGGAAGCGGTTCGTCGAGATGCAAAAGGCGGACGGCGGCGGCGATCTGCTGGTCCCGCGGGAGTGGACTGTGGGGGTTGATGTAGATCGCGACGAGCTGATCAACGGGCACCGCGCGGCTCAGCACGAATGTGATCAAGGTGACGCCGAGGAGCGTGGGAATCAGAAGAAGGAGACGGCGGACGATGAACAGAGCGAGGCGCATCGCAGCAGGCCGTCCAAGAAAGCTCGGTTCTATATCCTTTTTGTTCGCGACTTGTCCGGCCGGGACGACGGAGAATTGGAGTGGGAGAGTACGTTTATAGAACGGGCGCCGAATGGGGATGGCCGCCGCTCAAAAGGCCCCTAGGTGCCGGAGTCGTTTGATGAGCCGAATCACCATCACCGAAGAGGATACAAAGGGCGCCGGGCCGCGGCGGCTGTCCGCTCGCCATCCCGTCCTGTCCTACGTCTTCGGCGACATGGTCCGAGGATTCTACATCGTCGGATGCCTCGCGCTCGACCTGTTCGGCCCCCTCCAAGTCCGCGAGTCGTTTCCGACCCTCGGCGGGATCGTGTTCATCCCCGTGGTCGCAGGGATCGGGGGTCTGGTCTACGGCCAGTACCGACTCTATCACCGCCTGTGGCCCGCCGCGAGCCGCCGTCGCGTCCTCGAGGTCGTCGAGAGGGAGACCCGCTAACGGTCCTTCCGACTTCCGACGGCCAGGACGGCCAACGCGATGACCGGCAACGGCACCCCGAATCCGCCCACCGCGTCCAGACCGGCACTACGCGTCAAGGGGGGCGCCGCGCTCGCGCCGACCGCCTTGCTGAGGAGGTTGTACAGGATGTCCGTCCCGCCGAGCATCGGGTTGCCTTCAAGATTGATGCCCTGGATCCACGTGCGGTACACGAAGAACGTGTACTGCTGCTGCGCGGGAACGTAGATCGTCAGGTTCAACATCGCCTCCCGCTGGGCCTGGCGGGAAAGCTGGACTACTCGGTTGATGTCCGTCTCGGACAGGCTCGCGTTGATCCAGTCCGACACGTTCTGCGCGGCCCGGGCCTGCGCGGCCTCTCCCACCGATGCGAGGTAACTGATGTTGAAGCCGTTCGCCGCCGGATACGTCCCGCCGTACTCCGTGAGGGCGTTCCCCGGCTCAAGCATCGGGTACGTGTAGTCCGTCGGGTACGGGTAGTCCGGCAGCCATCCGAGGAACCAGAGGGCCATGGGGTTCGCGTGCGGGTTCATGTTGGCGATGATGTCCCGGAACGACAGGACCTGCGTCTTGATGACGATGTTCCCGGGCGGGCCGAGGCGCTGGACGTTGTCACCCCACGCCCGCGCTGCGGCCAGGTTGACCGGGTCCGCCGTCGGGACGACGATCGTGAGGGTGAAGCCCGCGTTGGCCCAGCCGCCGTTGCTCGTCACGAACTTGCTCTGGTTGTAGTACTGTCCTGCGAGGGCCATGTTGAAGACATCGTAGCTCGAGAGGTTCTCGTACCCGATCATTCCTTTCGGCACAATCCCGTTGAAAGTCTGGGCGAACGTCGCGCCGAAGCGCTTGTTGCCAACGATGTTGTCGATATACCCCTGGAAATCGTAGGCGTTGAAGAACGCCTTCCGCATGTTCAGGTCGGCGAAGAAGTCCGATGGGACGCTGTTGTCTGCGCTCGGCGCGATCTCGAAGTTGAAGTTCCACCAGAACAGGTTTAGCGTCGCCACGAACTCAATCTGGACCAAACCCGCGGTCTGCATCCGCTGCATCACATCGAACCGACTGCTCGGGTTGTACGTCGTGATGTCCGCCTGACCCGATTCCAGGGAGAGTTCGCGAGTTGACGGCGATTCGACGTACTGCAGGAAGACGCGTTCCACCGTCGGCGCTGGGATCCCCGGCACCGCTTGGAAATTCACATTGCGCTTGAGCGCAACCGCCTCGCCCGGGACCACATAGTCCACGACGAACGGGCCGGAGCCCATCGTGTGATCCCGCCAGTACGGGACATAGTTCACGAGGTCGCCGTACTTCTGGTAATCGGTGAAGCCCAGCGGCGTCCAGGCGAGCCCGGGACCGTGAGCCTCGAGCCACCTCCAGCTGGCGATCGACGAGCCTAACGGATCCGCGATGATCTGGAACCAGAGGAGTTCGGGCACGGACGTGACGAGGTGGAAGGTCACCGTCCCGCTCGCGTTGTCCGCCGTCACCGCGTTGTTGACGTTGGCGAAGGTCAGGTCCGCCGGATCGAAGCTGGGCAGCAGGTATTGCGACTGAATCCATCCGCTCGTCCCCGGCGTGCCGAAGACGAACAGCATCGTCCGTGTGAAGGAATACTTCACGTCCCATGGGGTCACCGTGGTGCCGTCCGCGAACTTCGCGCCGGGACGGATGTGGAACGTGTAGTTCTTATGATCGGCGCTGATCGATCCGTCGGAGACGGATGGGACCCGGTCGGCCAAGACGGGGACGAACGCATCCGACTTGACGCCGTCGTACCACAGGAGCGTCTGGTAGGTGTTCGCGATCGTCTCGAAGCCGACGGACTCGTAGTCCGCGCCGGGGTCGAGCGTCGTGTAGCCGCCGGTCACGGCCTCCTGCACGACGATCAGGCCGGGGTTGATGATGCTCCCCGAACGCGTCGCAATCCGTGGTGGTGCTCATGTTCTGCGTCGTGACGGTGAGTTGGAGGGCGTAAAGGCCCGCAGACGTGTAGGCGTGCGAAATTCCGAGAGGTTGGTCGGAGGTGTTGGTCACCGGCGAGGATCCGTCCCCGTAGGCGAAACCGAGCGACATGACCGACCATGTGTAATTCACGTAACGCTTCGTGACGGGTGTGGGGTTGGACACGGTCCAGTTGAAATAGGTCGGCGCCTGCTGCACGGTCCCGACCGCGACAATCGTCCCTCCGGGATTGATGACCGGCGCTCCGGCCGAAGAGGCCGTCCCGTTGATCGTGATGATTCCCAAGCTGTCACGGTCCGTCAAATCCGATCGCGGGCCGACGTACATCGCGTACAACGCGCCGAAGTTGTTCACCTTGCCGCCGTTGCTCAAGTTCGCCTCGCCCGCGACGAAGAACGTTCCGGCGGTCGCATACGTGTGCGTCACGGAGGAGCCGGTGCTGACGGTCGAGCCGCCGTCGCCGAAGGACCACGCGATGGCGCCCGCGGTGACGCCGGAAGGCAGCGTCAGTTGGGCGTCGAACGTCACGGGTTGCGCGGCGGTGGCGAAGACGGTGGTCGTCCGGACGAGGAACGTCGGCGTGCCACTCCGTAGGAAGAGGATCGCCCCGCCCACCGCGGCGACGATCACGATCGCGACGACCGCGATGATGATCCACTTGCGCCTCCCGGAAGGCTTCGAAGCTTCCGACGTTGATGGTTCCAATCCCGGCGCCGCTGGCTGGCCTGACGGTTCTTGCACCGCGCCCTCCTCCCGAACTAGCGGCCCAATGCACTTCCCATACACGAAGGTTTTGGCTCATCCGTCAGACCGAACAGATTCGTGCGTCGGCTCGCCCTCGCCGCGTGCGGGCACAGAACCTTGAACCCGCGAACCCATCGGGGCTTCGATGGCGGCGAAGAAGCGGAAGAAGACCGGGAAGAAGGTGGCGAAGAAGAAAGCCTACTACGCCGGCCGCAAAGAGCGTCGAGCGAAGAAGTAGTCAGGGATGCAGACCGCGGGGTCGGGCCCGAGGATCATCGTAGCGGAACCGTTCGATCCGGGACCGGTCCACGGGGATCACGATGCGGGAGACCATCCCGTGGAGGGAATACGGCAGGCGGATGAGCCGCATCTCGCCCGACGTGACCCATTCGTCGATCGCATACCGCCGTGCGACCCTCTGCGCGATCGTCGTTCGGTCCCGCCGACTCAGACGGAAACCGTCCTCGTCGAAGACGTGGATGTGGAAGCCTCGTCCCGAGTAGACGACCTGGAGGCGCCTCCACCGCCGCGACAGTTCGTCGTGGAGTTCCGCCGCCTGCCGCCGCACTTCTTCGAACTCCCAATCGCAGAACGACAGGCCCTGGCCGCGCCGCATCTTGTCCGCGATGTCGCCGTGGATCGGACAGTCGAGGTTCTCCGGATCGAGGTCGAACGCGAGCTCCTGACCAAGGAAGTAGCGGCTGCGCCACGCGTGGGCATAGTCAATGCCCGCCCGGCGAGCCTCGGCCAGCGAGGCGTACACGTTCCGGTCGTAGTACACCCCTTCGGGCAGGTACTTCGTCAGGAAGGGCCGCAAGTCCCTTGGCCCCCGCGCGTCGTCCACGATCAGCGGGACGTTCTTCAGCGACCGGAATCGGCGCGGATAGATGCCCGAGTGACGGCCCAGGATGAGCGCGTACGCCCGGTCTCCTTGGGGCGGCCGGGCCATCCAGCGCTCTGCGGCGCGGTAGTCCATCGTCTCCCGGTAGAAGACACGCCGTGCCTCGAGGGAGGCGGGTCCGAGGTCCCCGGGCAGCTCGTACCTTCGGCGCGCCACGACCCGAGAACGGCCGCGTGGCGTAAAGCCTCCCCGTCGAGCGGCTAGGGGAGGTCGTCCGGGTCCCATGCGACGTGGGAGCGCTCGTCGAGTCCGTTCGGGCCGGACCGACTTCGGGATCACCACCAGGTCGTGCTGGAGACCCCAACGGATCAAGATCTGGGCGGGCGTCCGGCGGTACTCCGATGCAACGGCCTGGATGACCGGATGGTCCAGTCGATGTCCGCGGGTGAGCGGACTGTACGCCTCGAGCTGGATACGGTGGCCTTGGCAGAACGCGAGCAAATCGGCCTGGTACAGGAACGGGTGGAACTCGACCTGGTTTACCGCCGGCGGGATCGGCGATGAGGACAGGAGTTCCTCGAGGTGGCGGATCGTGTAGTTACTCACGCCAATCGAACGCGCCAACCCCTTCTCCTTGAGGCGAAGCAACCCCTTCCAGGACTCCGGCCGGAGCCCGGGCACGGGCCAGTGGATGAGGTACAGGTCGATGGAATCGACGCCGAGCTCCCGGCGGCTCTGCTCGAACGCCCGGAGCGCTCCCTCGTAGCCGTGGTCGGTGTTCCAGAGTTTCGTCGTGATGAATATCTGGTCGCGCGGGATCTTGCTCGCACGGACCGCCTGGCCGACGTCCCGCTCGTTCCCGTAGAGCTTCGCGGTGTCGATCAGTCGATACCCAACGTCGAGGGCCGTCGCGACCGCCCGCTGCGTCTCCTTGCCGGAGGCGGCCCGCCACACCCCGAGCCCTAGGACCGGCATCTTCGTGCCGTCGGCCAGAGTCACACGGGCATCGAGGGACAGCGCCATCCAAAGCGGCGAGGACGGGCGCCCTACTTGAATCTTGAGCGCCTCAGCCTTTGGGGATCTCCTTCTTCGGATCGATGAACGGCTTCTTGACGACGGTCGCGTTCCGCACGCCCCGCGTCGTCGAGACGTGCAGCTTCGTGCCGGTCTTGGCGGCAGCCGCGCTCACGAGCGCGTACCCGATGTTCTTCTCGAGGCGGGGCGAGAACGTCAGGGAGGTCACGTGTCCGACCTTCGAGCCGTCGGCGTGGACGTCCCAGTAATCCGGAATCCACGCGCCGAGCGGCTCGCCGGCGACCTCGATTCCAACGAGCTTACGCTTCACGCCCTCCCGCTTGATGTGCCCGAGTGCTTCCTTGCCGAGGTAGTCCGCCTCCTTGACCTCGTCGACGGTCCATCCCAGTCCGACCTCGTACGGATTGTTGTCGAGGACGATGTCCGAGCTGTAGTTCAGGATCCCCGCCTCGATCCGCCGGATCTCCGAAGGCGCGATCGGCCGGATGTTGTGTCTTGCCCCGGCGGCCATGACCTTGTCCCACAGCGCGCCGGCGCACTTCGAATCGCGGAGGTACAGCTCGTATCCGCGCTCCGCGCTCCATCCCGTCCGCGTGACGACGAGCGGGATGCCCTCGAGATCGGTCTCGATCAGATGGTAGTACTCAAGGTCCAAGATCCCTTCGCCGAAGAGATCGACCATGACGTCCTTCGACTTCGGCCCCTGGAGCTGGAGGGGGGACACGTCGGGCTCGCGCACGACGACATCGAGACCGGCATTCACTGCCACGCCCTTGCACCAGTAGATCACGTCCCAGTCAGAGAGGGAGAGCCAGAAGTGGTCCTTGCCGAGCCGCAGGAGCACAGGGTCGTTGATGATCCCGCCTTCCGGCGTCGTGAGGAGCACGTACTTGCACTCACCGACCGCGCACCGCTCCATGTCCCGAGGCGTGAGGAGCTGCATGAACTCGAAGCCATCGGGCCCGTCGATCTCCACCTGACGTTCCACGCCGACGTCCCAAAGGGTCACGTGGTTGACCAGGTGCCAGTACTCCTCGACCGGATCCGTGTAGAGGCCGGGCATGAGCATGTGGTTGTACAGGTCGTACGCCCGCACGCCGTGCTTCGCGGCGCGATGGAAATACGGGGACTTCTGTATCCACGCCGTCTCCCGGAATCCCGGGAGGATCGGACCTGCATAGTCCATGGTCGCCGTCGTCTGCCCGCCGTCGCGCGTGTGGCCGGGGATCGTACCACCTCCTGACTTGGGCCGGGGAAGCTCGGAGGATAGATGAGCGTTTTGGCGCGCCCTGCCAGATTGATGACCGATTCGTGGCGGTAGCTCCGATTGCCGCACGCGGCTCGGGATGTGGTGGCGCAGGTTGCTAAGACTTCGGGACTTCCTTCTTCGGATCAATGAACGGCTTCTTGACGACGACTGCTCTTC
>VBMM01000293.1 GCA_005878415.1 Methanobacteriota archaeon | reverse complement strand
GGCGGCGTGCATCACGCGCTCGGCGTCGTCGCTCGCGACGTTCTCCTCGCCGACGATCCGGCGCAGTTCGGCGAGTTCGTCCGGCGAGAGGTTGGACGGCGCCACCGGGATGCGCTCGAACGGGACCGGGCCGTGGCGGGTCGACAGGTCAAGCTTCAACCGTTCGCGGAGGTAGTCGACGAGCGCGGGTCGGCTTTCCAGGGGGACGGTCTTGTCTTCCCACCCCCAGCCCCACCACTTGATCGCCCGCGACTCCATCGCGCGGCGAAGTGCCTCTTCGGTAAAGACGTTTTCCGGGGACGTCGCGGTCGAAAGTCCCAAAGCATTAAACTGGCGCGGACCATGCGGCCGCACCGGAGGGGCCAGGGGGCGATGATCGAGCGGGAGGCGATCGTGGAGATCCTCGAGGGATACGATCCCTCGGCGATCCGCGTGGCATCGATCGGATCGCACTCCGCCCTCGACGTCTGCGACGGCGCGGTCGAGGAGGGGTTCCGGACCCTCGTGATCTGCGAGAAGGGACGTGCGACGCCGTACGCGCGGTTCTTCCGCTCCGTGCGCGACAAGGAGGGTCGGCCGAGACGCGGCATGGTCGACGAGGCGATCGTCCTCGCGAAGTTCGACGACGTCCTCTCGGACAAGATTCAGGAACGCCTCCGCCGAACGAACGCCCTGTTCGTCCCGAATCGATCCTTCACGTCGTACTGCGACCTCGACGCGATCGAGGAGGCGTTCCGCGTGCCTCTGTTCGGAAGCCGCAACCTCCTGCGGACCGAGGAGCGGGACTTCGAGCGCAGCTACTACTGGATCCTCGAGACGGCGAAGCTGCCCGCTCCGGAGAAGTTCGATCGCCCGAGCGACATCGACGGCCTCGCGATCGTCAAGCTGCCGCACAAGGTGAAGAAGCTCGAGCGCGGTTTCTTCACGGCGGCGAGTTTCAAGGAGTACCGCGAGAAGTCCGAGGCGCTGCTGAAGCAAGGCGTGATCTCGAAGGCGGACCTCGCCAAGGCGCGGATCGAGCGGTACATCATCGGCCCGATCTTCAACTTCGATTTCTTCTACTCTCCGATCGAGGAGGAGGCGGAGAAGCTCGAGCTGCTCGGCGTTGACTGGCGGTTCGAGACGTCCCTCGACGGACACGTGCGGCTGCCGGCGGACCAGCAGCTGACCTTGAACAAGGCGCAGCGGATCCCGGAGTACGTGGTCGTGGGACACAACGCCGCGACGCTCCGCGAGTCGAGCCTCAAAGACGCCTTCGAGATCGCGGAGGCGTACGTCAAGGCGACGCAGCGGTACTTCGCGCCGGGCATCATCGGCCCCTTCACCCTGCAGACGGCGGTACATGGCGCTCGGCCACCCGTACGGGAACTCCCTCTGGCGGAGGCCGATGAGCACAGGGCGCCGGATCGCGATGGAGATGCGACGCGGAATCGAGAGCGGGCAGCTGGCCGCCCTCGTGACGTGACGACGCGCTTTGTCAACCCCGGTTCCCGGGGCGAAGCTTGATGCGCTCCGGAGGAGTCGCGATTGCGTCGGAAGGGAATACGCGGGATGCTCGAGTGGATACCCTGGGTCGTCGCGATCGCGGTCGGCTTCATCACGCTCAACCAGGGCGCGAAGTTCATCACGGACAACGCCACGCGAATCTCCGGAAAGATCGGCCGGAGTCGCTTCGTCGTGGGCGCCCTCCTCGTCTCCACGCTCTCGGCCCTCCCGGAACTCCTCGTGAGCGGCATCGCCGCAGAGGAGGGGAGTCCGGAGATCGCGCTGGGGAACGCGCTCGCCTCGACCGTGGTCACGATCGCATTCGTGATCGGAGCGAGCGCCCTCGTCCGGCCGATCAAGACCTCTCGCGAGATTGTCCTCCGGGACGCGGTGTTCCTCGCGATCGTCACGCTGGTCGCCGCGACGCTCCTGCTCGACGGGAACCTCACGCAATACGAGGGCCTCGCGCTCGTGGCGCTTTTCGTCCCGTACGTCCTCAACCTGTCGGTCTCCCAGCGGACGGGCCCACCGGAGGAGATCCAGGAGCGGGTCGACGACCTGACGATCGGCCTCGAGTTCACCGGTTGGATCTTCGGCCGGAAGGTCGAGATCCGCGCAGGCATCGGTTGGCTCATCCTCGGCGTCCTGTGGTCCGTGATGGGGGCGCAGTTCCTCGTTCAGGGGGCGATCGGCGTGTCGGCGGTCGTCGGCCTGAATCCGTGGTTCATGGGGATCACGGTCGTCGCGCTCGGCACGTCGCTCCCGGACATCGCCGCCGCATACCATGCGACCCGGCGCGGCTACACGGACCTCGTCCTCGGCGTGGGGATCGGGGCGAGCGTCGTCACGACCCTCCTGACGCTCGGCGTGATCGGGCTCCTGCGACCGTCGACGTATTCGGTCGAGTTGCTGCTGCCCGTGGTCGGCGCGATGGTCCTGACGTCGTTCCTGCTGCTCGCGCTCATGCTCGGCGAGTGGAAGATCACTTCGCGATCCGGTGCCGTGCTGACGTCGAGCTACTTCGCGATGGTCGCCTTCAACCTGGTGTGGTTCCGCGGCGGCTTCACGTGATCAGTAGACGGCGCCGCAGCGAACGCACGTGAGCTTGCCGTCGCCCCGGGCGACGAGCTGGCCGCCGCACGCGGTGCAGTACCGCATCTCCTTGATGAGCTTGCCTTGATCGTCCCACGAGTGCTGCGGCCAGGTGCTCTGCGACGGAGCCTGTCCCGGCCAGCTTCCGGAGCCGCCGGCGGACTGCGGGGCCGGGGGCGGCGACGATGGCGGAGGCGCCTGCGGATACGCGCCCTGAGGGGTCATCGGATTTGGCGGGGCGTGCTGCATCATGCGGAACTGCTCCTCCATGTACGCGCCCTGGTCGATGCGGGTGACGGTCGTCCTCGCCAACCGGTCGAAGTACCGCTGCCGCGGATCCCCGTGGGTCGCGGCCCCGAGGAGGAGGTCGAACGGGAAGACGAGCGGGTACACCTTCGAGAGATTCCGGATGATCGTGTGCACCAGGTCGAGGTTGCCGTCGAGCGCGACGACGCGGATCGAGAGGAGCTTCTTCCCGATCGTCCCGCTGATCACGCCTTCGAGCAGCAGCGAGTAGACGAACCAGACGAGCCCGAAGACGAAGAGCCATTGCCACCACGGCCACGCGAAGATCTTCAGGGGGATCGCGAAGAACAGCCCGATCACGAACACGACGACCGCGTCGATGAGGAACGCGAAGAGACGCCGGATCCAGTGCTCCTGCAGGGCCGGGTTGCGACTTAGGTCAAACGCCGAAGGCATGTCTCA
>VBMM01000050.1 GCA_005878415.1 Methanobacteriota archaeon | reverse complement strand
CGGGCAGAACGGTCGGATCTGGCTCGACGGAGAGGATCGCGACACGGCCGTCGCCGCGATGGCGATCCGGCTGATCGAGGAGCGGGCGCAGGCCCCCGGGCTGACGGAGGCCGTACGGGAACTGATCGAGCGAGCGAAACGGGACACGCGAGGGCGGTTGCCCTCCTGAGGAACGGGTTTTCCATGGAAGACATCGAGCACATCGAGAAGAAAGTCAAACTGATGGATGCATCGGGCCGCCGGCT
Organism: Methanobacteriota archaeon; assembly: GCA_005878415.1. GTDB lineage: Archaea > Thermoplasmatota > Thermoplasmata > RBG-16-68-12 > RBG-16-68-12 > RBG-16-68-12. Next base: position 8,876 of record VBMM01000050.1, on the reverse strand, counting down.
CGACGGTCGGAAGTCCGACGAGTTGCGGCCGATCCGGGTCGAAGCGGGCGTGCTGCGGCGAGCCGACGGGTCCGCGTACATGGAGTGGGGCGGGAACCGGGTCCTCGCCGCCGTATACGGGCCGCGCGAGGCCCACCCGCGGCACCTCCAGGATCCGGCGCGGGCGCTCGTGCAGTGCCGCTACAACATGGCGCCGTTCAGCGTCTCCGATAGGAAACGGCCCGGGCCGGATCGTCGATCCGTCGAGATCTCAAAGGTCATCTCGGAGGCGTTCTCCTCCGTCGTCTTCGCGGAGCAGTTCCCCCGGACGTCCGTGGACATCTTCATCGAGGTGCTCCAGGCCGACGCCGGCACCCGCTGTGCGGGCCTCAGCGCCGCGAGCGTGGCGCTCGCCGACGCCGGCGTGCCGATGCGCGACCTGGTCGCCTCGTGCGCCTCCGGGAAGATCGAAGGGGTCGTGTGCGTCGATCTGAACAAGGACGAGGACAACTTCGGGGACGCGGACTGCCCCATGGCGATCGTGCCCCGCACCGGGGAGATCGTGCTCCTGCAGATGGACGGCCACCTGACGTACGACGAGTTCCAGAAGGCGATGGACCTGTCGATCGGCGCCGCCCACCGGATCTACGAGCTGCAGCGCGACGCGCTCCGCCGCCGATACTCCGTCACCCTCGAGGACATCCTCAAGGAGTCGCCGCCCCTGCCGCCCCCGCCCCCTTCGGAGGAGCCACTCCCGCCGATCCCGCCGGAGGACGATTTCGGACCGGAGGGGATCTGATGAGCGAGGAGATCGTCTCCGAGCTGATGCGCGCCCACGTCTACAGGCTGGCGTCGACGGGGCAGCGCGTCGACGGCCGGGCGCTCGACGAACCGCGGAAGGTGACGATCGAGCGATCGTTCGTGTCGACCGCAGAGGGCAGCGCCCGCGTCAAGCTCGGCAACACGGACGTCCTCGTCGGCATCAAGATGTCCGTTGGCGAGCCGTACCCCGACACCCCGAACTCCGGCGTCCTGTCGACGAGCGTCGAGCTCATCCCGATGGCCAGCCCGACCTTCGAGGCGGGCCCGCCCCGGCCCGACGCGATCGAGCTCGCCCGGGTCGTGGACCGTGGGATCCGGGAGTCGAAGATGGTGAACATGGATCGGCTCTGCATCACTCCGAAGGAGAAGGTCTGGGTCATGTTCATCGACATCCACGTCCTCGACTACGACGGGAACCTGTTCGACGCCTGCTCCTACGGCGGGGTCGCCGCGCTCGCCTCGACCAAGGTCCCGGCGAAGGCGATGGGGGTGGGCGAGGACTTCGCCCTTCCCGTTGAACACTGGCCGGTCAGCGTGACGAGCGTGAAGATCAAAGACATCGTCCTGGTCGATCCGAGCCTCGACGAGCAGCGCATGGCGGACGCGCGGCTCACCGTGACGACGGACGAGAACGGCGACATCCGCGCGATGCAAAAAGGCTTAAGTGGAAGCTTTACTTACGAAGAAATCAAGCGGATCATCGAGACGGCCCAGCGCGTGGGCCGCGAGATCCGTCCTTTGCTGAAACCCTGAGGTCCTCCATGGCGCGTCGCACGAGAAAGGCTGGTGTCGTCGGCCGGTTCGGCCCCCGCTACGGGGTGCGGATCCGCCGGCGCGTCCAGGAGATCGAGGAAGGCCGCCGCGCGAAGCACACCTGTCCGCGCTGTCAGGCCGTATCCGTCCACCGGAAGTCGAGCGGCGTCTGGGAGTGCCGTCGATGCGGGAACGTCTTCGCGGGGGGCGCGTACCGTCCCGTCGTGACGACGTCCTTCAAGCGGGAACTCGTGGAGGCCGCCAAAGAGCCCGAGGCGAAGCCCGAGGAGACCTGACCGTGTACAAGTGCGCGAAATGCCTCGAGCCGATCCGGACGAACATCAACACGGTCGGGATCCAGTGCGAGCGCTGCGGTTCGAAGATCTTCTACAAGGAGCGGCCGAACGTCAAGAAGGTCGTCAAGGCGCTATGACCATGCGGCGCGCGAGAATCACGCTGGTCGGCCCCGAGGCCCGCGTCGTGGCCGAGGCCCTCCGGCCGGAAATGGGCCGGGACGTGCCGAAAGCCCGCGTCTCCATGCAGCTCGGACGCGACCGCCTCACGCTGATGATCGACGCCGAGGACACGAGCGCCCTACGCGCCGCGGTCAACTCGTATCTCCGGTGGGCCGATCTGGCCGCTCGCGTGCATGAGGTGGCCGCGTGAAGGAGATCTCCCCGCAGCTGCAGAACCAGATCGCGCAATACCAGAACCTGCAGCAACAACTCCAGGTGCTCGGGAGCCAGCGCGTGCAGCTCGAGGCGAAGCTTCGCGAGATCGAATCGACCCTGGAGGAGCTCGGCAAGGTCTCGGCGGAGACGCCGGTGTACAAGAGCATCGGCATGCTCCTGGTGCGCCAGGACGACCGGGACGCCCTGAAGAAGGAGCTCGAGGAGCACAAGGAGACCCTCACGATCCGCGTGAAGTCGCTCCAGAAGCAGGAGAAGTCCCTCTCCGAACGGTACAACGACCTCGCGGGCAAGATCCAGACGGCCTTGGGCGGGGCCGCCGCACCCGAAGGCGGCTGAACTTTTCTCCGTGCGAAGAAGTGGCAAATCCTTATATCGCGAGGTCCGTTGGCGAATCCGTGGACGAGGATTCTGGGTCGGAAGAGAGCTCCGAACCCGGCGAATCGCCCGATGAATCGCCCGCCGAATCGACCACCGAACCCGCCGAGACCACTCCGCCCGGTCCGGTCCTGAATCGGATGAGTTTCTCCCGGTTCCTGATGATCTTCCTGTTCCTCCTCGCCCTCTACGCTCTCATCGACCCGCAGGTCGGCCTCGGCTTTGCAGGGGTCGCGAACTTCGCGTTCGCGCCCCTCATCGGGTTCGGCGGCACCTTGCCCGTGCTGACGATCCTCTTGGCGGGCATGCTCACGACGACGATCTCGTCGATCATCCGGGACCACTACACGAACTGGGTGAAGATGGCCCGCACTCAGAAGATCATGGCGGCGTGGCGGAAGGAGCAGATGGAAGCGATCCGGAAGGGCCAACAGACGAAGCTCGAAAAGCTGAAGGAAGCGCAGCAAGGCTTCCTCAAGGACTCCATGGAGGTGCAGATGGCGCCGATGAAGTCGACCGCCTGGACGATGTTCATGTTCATCGTCGTCTTCACGTGGCTCCGTCTCTTCGTCGACATCACGCTCGGGAACCTCGGGAACCAGTGGATCGCGGTGCCGTGGTCGACCCACGTGTTCCTGAACAGCGCCGTCGTGTTCCCGTCCTGGGTCCTCCTCTACTCGCTCCTCGCGATTCCCTTCGGACAGATCGTCATCCGCCTGCTAAAGTACGTCCGTTTCAAGCGACGACTCGACACGATGGGGGTCCCGCTCCAACCCCAGGACGGAGCCTGAGGGGTCGCCGATGATTCTCGCGGTCGGCGGCCCGCCCGGCAGCGGCAAGACGACGGTCGCCGAGCGGTGGGCCGCGGCCCGAGGCTACGTCCTCGTGTCGGCGGGCATGCGGTTCCGCGCGATGGCGAAGGAGCGCGGGACAAGCCTCGAGGCGTTCGGCAAGGCGGCCGAGGCGGATCCGGAGATCGACCGCGCGCTCGACGCCGCGGTCCTGGCGGAGATCCTCTCGAAGGAGGCGTCCGGAGCGAGCGTCGTCGTGGACGGCCGCATCCAGGGGTATCTCCTCGCGAAGCAGGGTATCCCCTGCATCAAGGTCCTCATCGACGCCCCCCTGGCGGTGCGGGCCGAACGGATCGCGACGCGCGAGGGGAAGAGCGTCCAGGACGCCAAGAGGGAGATCGTCGCGCGGGAGCGCTCGGAGCGCGTCCGGTACCGCCAAATCTACGGGATCGACCTGCGCGACACGCGAATCTTCGACCTGGTCCTGGACTCCGGGCGCAAGACGCCGGACGAGATCGTCGCGGCGATCGCGGCGCGGGTGGGGGGATGAGCGACCTCGTCGTCCTCCACGAGACACCGGATTCGAAGCATGGGAAGCGCCCGGAGGATCGATCGATCGAGGAGCGCATCCGCCTGGGCGTCGCGATCGTCGACAAGCCGGCCGGACCGACGTCTCACCAAGTGAGCGCCTGGGTCCGGGACATGTTCGGGGTCCCGAAGGCGGGCCATGCGGGCACCCTGGATCCGCGCGTCACCGGCGTGCTCCCGGTCGGCCTCGCCGATGCGACCCGCGCGCTCGAGGCGCTGCTGGCCGGGGACAAGGAGTACGTCGGCGTGTTGCAGCTCCACCAGGACGTCGAGCAGCGGAAGGTGCGCTCGATGATGGGCCGCTTCGTCGGCGAGATCTATCAAACCCCTCCGGTGCGCTCGGCCGTCAAGCGGGAGCAACGGACCCGCCACGTGTACGAGTTCGAGCCGCTCGAAATCGAAGGCCGCAACGTCCTCTTCCGCGTACGGTGCGAGTCCGGGACGTACATCCGGACGCTGTGCTCCGACGTGGGCGAGGCGCTCGGCGTCGGCGCGAACATGGTCGACCTGCGGCGGACGCGGACGGCCTCGTTCTCGGAGGTCGACGCGCACCCCCTGATCGCCTTCCGCGACGCGATCGCCTACTGGCGGGACGGGGACGAGGCCGCGATCCGGGCGATCGTGCGACCCATGGAGGACCTCCTGCGGCACCTGCCCCGAATCGTCATCAAAGACACCGCGGTCGACGCGATCTGCCACGGTGCGAATCTCGCGGTGCCCGGCGTCGCGAAGCTCTCGCCGCACATCCGCCGCGGCGACCTGCTCGGCCTCTTCACGGGAAAAGGCGAGGCGGTCGCGGTATCGAAGGCGCTCATGACGACGGACGAAATCGTCGTCGCGAAATCCGGTGCGGCGGCGGACACGGCCCGTGTGCTCATGGACCCGGGGACCTACCCGAAGCTCTGGAAGTGAGCCATGGGCGTCGACGCATGGGGCTTCGACGCGGAGCGGCAGGTCGCCGCGCGCCGCCTTCGGTCGAAGCGGCTCGTCCTGCGCGCTATGCATGGGGCCGTGATCGGTCTCCTCGCGACCGCCCTCGTGGCGGGAGGCGCGGCGTCCTTGCGGGATTCCGTCCTCCGACTCCGATGGCCGGGCTGGGCCTCGGCGGGGGCATTCCTGTCCCTCCTCTTCGGCGCCTTCGCCGCGGCGGAACTCCCTTTCGCCTACGTCGGCGGATTCCGATGGGAGCGGGCTTTCGGGTTGTCCCGCCAGCGCCTGAGCGGTTGGCTCAAGGACGTCGCGAAGTCCCTCGCCCTCGGGCTCGTCTCGACCCTCGTCGTCGGCGGTGCGCTGCTTTGGTTGCTCGCGGCCACCCATTGGTGGTGGCTCGTCGCGTGGATCCTCGGCGTCGCGGCCTCGCTTGGAATCGGATTCCTCGCGCCGATCGTGCTCATCCCCCTGTTCTACCGTCTCCGGCCGATTCAGGACGCGAGCCTCCGGAATCGGTTCGCATCCCTCGCGGCGCGCGCGGGCGTCCCTGTGATGGGCGCCTTCGTGCTTGAGGCATCCGCGAAGACGAGACGGTCGAATGCCGCCGTGATGGGGTTCGGCCGGACGCGCCGGATTGTCGTCACCGACACCCTCCTAGCCGAATTCTCGGTCGAGGAGATTGATGCAGTCCTCGCGCACGAGCTCGCGCATCAGCGCCACCTCGATCCGCTCTGGGGTTTGCTCCAGGGCTCGCTCGCATCCCTGGCGATCGTCGCGGTCACGGCGTGGCTCTACGATGCGACGCGCGCCTCCCTCGGGATTCCGTCGGCCGGCGACATGGCGGGACTGCCGTGGCTCGCGGTCCTCTTCAGCCTCGTGGCGCTTCCACTCGGCCCGCTTCAGCTGCGATGGTCTCGCGAACGGGAGTCACGGGCTGATCGGTTCGCGCTCGATCTGACCAGAAATCCCGCCGCATTCGCGGCCGCAATGGTCCGGCTCCACGACCGGAACCTCGGCGTCGCGGATCCGAGGCGTTGGGAGAAATGGCTGTTTTACAGCCATCCGACGGGACGCGAACGGGTCGAGTCGGCGCGGGCGTTCGCGGCGGCGCGCGCATCAGGTCCAGAGGATGCGATCAACTGAGTCGATATTTCACAGCGATATTCATGAGTAGGTTTCCAAGCCGTAGCATTGCGACGTCCCCGCTCGCGGATTCGAAGGTTGTGCGCTGGGCTTTATACATGGCGCCTAGTATTGCCGCCCTCGATGCCGGGGTCGCCTAGCTCGGTAGGGCGCGGCGCTGGAGTCGGCGTTCTCTCGCCAGTCACGCCGTGGTCGAAAGACCTCGGGAGTTCAAATCTCCCCCCCGGCGTTTTGTCACGAAGGGCGGGGAGCGGCGTCCTGGAGGTCCGTTTCCGCTGTCGGTAGGCAGGTCAATGAAGACGCTCAAGAGAGTCCTCTGGCGGGCCCGCATCCCGAGTGACGGAGGCGGACTCGCCAGGGTGGCTGAGAGGTTTGCGTAAATCCCAGGGAAGGGTAGCGGCGGTGGCGATCGGTCGTCCTTTGGGTTCGAGAAAATTCTCGTTGCAGGTGGGCGTCTGGCCCACCGCGCGAACCACGGCTGCCTGGAATCTCCGTTGCCGAAACTCTGGACATCTATGACATCCATCGATTCGGGCCTCGATCGAGGCTTATGGTTCCTGCTTCGCAGGAAGGCTGAGCCGACGTCGCCGCCGGCTGGACTCCTCCCTCCACAGGCGTTTCAAGTGTCCGGGCAACTCCCGGCCACCGAGACAAGTTGACGGCCGCGTTCAGGTCGCGGTCCATCACTCTGCCACAGCGATCACAACAGAAGCTCCGTTCGGATAGGGGCATCGACTCCTTGATGTGACCGCACAAAGAACACGTCCTGGTGGACGGATAGAAGCGGTCCGCGACGACTAGCCTAGAGCCATACCATGCCGTCTTGTACCCCAATTGCCGGACGAATTCCGACCAGCCAGCGTCCGCGATAGACTTGGCTAGGCGATGGTTCGCCATCAGGCCGCGCACCCCGAGGTCCTCGACCACGACGACCGACTTGGTTCTCGCCAGCCTACTGGTCGCTTGGTGGAGCGCGTCGTTGCGGACGTTCGTGATTCGAAGATGAAGCCGGGCCAGCGCTGCGCGGGCTTTCCTTCGATTGGAGGAGCCGCGCCGCCTGCGGGACACGGTCCGCTGAAGATGCTTGAGCTTTCTTTCGTAGCGGGACAGGGCCTTGGGGTTCTCAACGGCAGAGCCATCGCTGAGGACTGCGAGGGACTTCAGGCCTCGGTCCACGCCGACGACCGGGCCGGAGACCGCGACAGGGCCTGGCCCGTTCTCAGAGACGTTAAGGGAGACAAACCACCGTCCGGCGTGCTCGGAGATTGTCACCGAAATGATATGGGCCTTGGTCGGCAAGTAGCCATTCTCCTTCAGCCGGACCCAACCGAGGCGCGGCAGTTTGATCTTCCCTGGCCGCACGTGGATGGCACCGGTGAGCCGGAACGATCCCGCGCCGTCTTTACGGCTCTTGAACCTCGGGAAACGTGCGCGTCCTTTGAAGAAGTTCTTGAAAGCCGCGTCGAGGTTCCGCAACGCCTCCTGCGGAGCGCATTTTGACATGTCGTACATCCATCGGAAGTGTGTCTGTTTGAGTGCATTGAGTTCGCGGTGGAGGTCAATAGCGCTTGGGATCTTGATTGGAGAGATTGGGAGTCGGTTGAAGGACAAGACGTCAATCTTGCGCCGGAGGCCCCAGTTGTAGGCGAATCGGGCGAGGCCCACGTGTTCGCGAAACATTCCGAGCTGCCAATCGGAGGCAGCCAATTCGGTGCGATAAGCTCGAATGATTGTCACACCACTACCGCCTGTCAACCCAAAGGCGCGGTTGTCCAGTGGCAATGGTGCCCGAACGTCGACTATTCCGCACCTCTCTATGCAACATTTCTCCATAGTTAACAAGTCGATACACACATCGTTTACGGGGGGAGGTGGCCGAAACTAACTTCTTGGGTCCGTGGCCAACTGCGGCTTCGACGGATCCGAGACGCAACGGACGCGACTGCGCCGAAGTTCGGCGATTATGGAACTCTTAGCTGGGCGATGAGTCTCTCAATCAAATCCGAAGCCGAGATCATCGGCGTTCAGTTTTTTCGGCGTCCCCGCGCGAGGCGTTTCTTGAGTTCCGCGATGGGAGGGAGCGGCATCGGGTTGACGCGCCGCAGCGTCGCGAGATACAAGCTCACGTAGTCCCCGAGGTACAACGTGCCGAGGAGGCGGCTGAGGACGCTTTCGCCTCCCGCTTTGATTTCGATCGCGGCGGCGCGGCGGGACATGAGTTCGACCGTGATGTCGAGCTGCCGACGGATCTCCGGGGGTTCGTCCCGATCGCGGAGCACGATCGGCGTGTGGCGGCGGGCCCGCGCGTCCTCGGACCATCCGACGATCTCGTTGTGGTCGGCCTCGGGCAAGGCGGAGGAGAACGCGAGCATCTTCGCGTTCTCGTTCATCTGCGTCTGCCAGCGTTTCGCGATCGGGGTGAAGGGCGCGGTCGCATAGACGACTGGAACCGTGTTGCGCAAGCGGATCGCCAGGCTCTTCGCTCGGTTCGAGCGAACGGCGGTCTCCGGGCGCAACCGTTTCCGGAGTCTACGGAGGTGGTCGATCGAATCCTCAAGCTCGGCGCGGAGAGGCCCGACGACCCACGACTCGCCGATCGCGGGCAGGACCCCGAACAGATGGCCGAACGCGCCGCGGGGAGGCAGTCCGGTCGGCACGTCGACGATCGGAACGCGGTTCTTCCGGGCGAGGTCCCGTAGCGAGCCTCCGGATGTGACCGCGACCATCCGACAGCCGAGTTTCAACCCCTGGGTCGCCGCGCTCAGCGTCTCCTCCGTGTTCCCGGAATAGCTCACGGCGATCA
>VBMM01000287.1 GCA_005878415.1 Methanobacteriota archaeon | reverse complement strand
GTCTGGAACGTGGTAGGACGCCCGACAGAACTAAGTAGACACGCCCCGTTCGACGGCGTTTGGGGCCACCTCGTGTCGACGATGGACGTAGAGTCTTTCTCGAAAACGAAAACGATGGAGCTACCGCGAAACGTCGTCGTGGGCCACGACGCGGTCCATCAGGTCGGCGAGGTGTGTCAGTCGCTCAAGCTCGGGAAGCGCGCCCTGATCGTCGCCGACGAGACGACGATGAAGATCGCCGGCGCGATCGTCGAGAAGGAGCTCGGCGGGCGCAAGGTCAAGACGGCGGTGTACCTGATCCCCGACGCGACGGTGGCCGAGGTCCGCGAGGCCGAAGAGAAGATTCGCAAGGGGACGTTCGACTTCGCCCTCGGCGTCGGCGGCGGCCGGTCGATCGACGTCGCGAAGTGCGCGTCCTTCAACGCCGGCGTGCCGTTCGTCAGCGTGCCGACGGCCGCGAGCCACGACGGCGTGGTGTCGTCGCGCGCGTCGATCCAGAAGGACGGGGAGAGGGTGAGCCTCGCGGCGCAGACGCCGATCGCCGTGATCATGGACACCGCGATCATCGCGGAATCCCCGTTCCGCCTCCTGGCGGCGGGGTGTGGGGACATCATCTCGAACCTCGTCGCGGTGAAGGATTGGGCCCTCGCCCGGAACCTGCGGAACGAGTACTACTCGTCGTACGCCGCCGCGCTGAGCGAGCTCGCCGCGCGCCTCGTCATCGAGAATGCGTCGACGATCAAGCCGCGCCTCGAGGAGAGCGCGTGGTTCGTGTGCAAGGCCCTCGTATCGAGCGGCGTCGCGATGTCGATCGCCGGTTCCTCTCGCCCGGCCTCCGGGAGCGAACACAAGTTCTCCCATGCGCTTGACCGGCTCGCGAAGAAGCCCGCGATGCACGGCGAGCAATGCGGCGTCGGCACGATCATGATGATGTACCTTCACGGAGGGAAGTGGGAGGAGGTCCGCGAGGCCCTCCTGGCGATCGGCGCTCCGACGACCGCGCGGTCGCTCGGGGTGACGGACGACGAGGTCCTCCAAGCGCTCGTGCACGCGCACGAGGTCAACAAGGAACGGTACACGATCCTCGGGGACGAGGGCCTGACGGTCGAAGCGGCGGAACGCCTCGCGAAGATCACGAAGGTCATCTGAGCGTCCCGACGCGGCGTGAGCAGGGAGTCGCTATCGCCCGTTCGCATCGGCGTCGAGGACCTTGAAGCGGTCGCGCGACGCGACGATGCCGGCGCCTCCCCCGTGCGGTCCACCCGAATCGCGTCGGAAAAGTCAATCAGCCATGGACGTCCGGCGTGCACGAGGACGTTGTACGCGCTCAGGTCCGAATGCACGACCCCCGCGCGGCCGAGCGCGCTGACGGCTTCCAGGACGGCCCGCAAGAACGCCTCGGGCGAATCGAGCTCGACATCATGAAGGCGGGGGGCCGGGCCGTTGTCGTCCCCGAGATACCGCATCGACAGCAGGTTCTCCGCACGCCGAGCCGGGGCGGGGACCGGGGCGCCACCTTTCCAGGCCTGCCGCATCATCTCGAACTCGCGCGCCGCGAGCCACGACATCGTGTCGACCTTGATTGGACGGCCGCCGCGGTGGGACGTTCGGTAAAGTCGGTACGCCTTCACCGCCAGCGGCGCGCCGTTGTACGCGCACAGGTACACGTCCGCTTCCTTGCCCGCGCTGATCATGCG
>VBMM01000269.1 GCA_005878415.1 Methanobacteriota archaeon | reverse complement strand
GACGCGGGACGTCGTCCGCGTGTACGAGAAGAAGTACGACACGGTGCGCCTGTACCGCCAGGGCGGGACGCGCGGGAGGGGTCGGAACGTCGGGATTGCGAAAGCCCGCGGTGAAGCGGTCGCGTTCATCGACGGCGACGCGATCGCCAACCCGTTCTGGCTCAAGGAGATCCGCGAGGGCCTGCGTGAGTACGATGTCGTCGCGGGGCGCACGATCCAGATCGGGTACCGGCCCTTCGAGGAACTCGAACGGGTCGAGCTGATCGTCGGGGGGACCGACGTCACGCATCCGTCGTCGAACCTCGCGTACCGCAAGCGCGTCCTCCTGGAGATCGGCGGGTTCGACGAGTGGTTCGTGACCG
>VBMM01000270.1 GCA_005878415.1 Methanobacteriota archaeon | reverse complement strand
GTCTCATAGAGGCGGCGTCCGCGGGCGCCCATCTCCGCGCAGGCTTGCGGCGAGAGCATGAGGCGCTCGAGGCCCGTCCGGACCGATTCGAGGTCGCCGTACCGGACGAGCTCTCCCAGCCCCTCCCGCTTGACCAGATCTCCGAGGCCCGTGCCCTCGTTCGTGAGGATCGGCTTCGCGAGCATCATCGCCTCGAACAGCTTGTTCGGAGACGCCTTCCGATTGTTCGGGATGGAAGGATCATAGAGAGCGGCGATCGAATCGGCGGACGCCGTCTGGCGCAAGACCTCATCGTACGACACGTTCCCCAAGAACTCGGCGACGGGGGACGACTCGACGATCGGGATGAGGCGCGCCTCGTCCGGGCCATGGCCGGCGACGATGAGCCGAGCGCCGCTCTGCTCACACGCCCGGACGAGTTCCGGAATGCCGCGATCTTGGGCGATCTGGCCCCCATAGAAGACCGTGAAGCGGTCCGATCGGCGATGCGGGACCGGCCGATCTTCCGGAACGTTCATGACTTCGACGATTTTCCGCGGCGGGTGTTCCCCGAAGAATTCGGCTCGTGAGCGGTCGGGAAGGATGACCAGGTCCGCCTTCAGTGCGCTCCTTTGCTCAAGTTTCATGAGGTACGATCGGATCGGGCGCGGGATTCGTCGGGCAATCATCGGCCCATAGAAGTCAAAGATGTCGTAGACGACCTTTGCCCCGGCGGTCCGGTTCGCGCGCAATGCGGGAATCAGGGAGTCCAAGTCGACGGCGTGAATGACATCGGGACGGAGAGAGAGCACCCGGCGGCGCGCGGCCCGCCACCACCGCGGCATTTTCAGTAGGAGCCCCGCTCGCCCTTCCGGCGCGCGGAGATGGACCCGATGGATCGCGTAGCCGGATCGCGTTTCCTCGGCCGGATGCGCGAGCTCGCGATCCCAGAGGATGACGTGCACTTCGTAGCCGGCGGCCACCAGGGTCCGGGCCTCCTTGTCGATTCGCGGCTCGACGCCGCCGTGGCTCTTGGAGCGCAGAAAAACGACCTTCCGGGTCATCGGCTCAGCCCAGGAACTGGTCCATGATCCTCGCGATTCGTTCCCCGGTATGCCCGTCGCCAAAGGGATTCGGCCACTTCCGCGGGGCGTTCAATTGCCGGAGCGCGGCCGCTTCGACGCGCGCGGGGTCGGTGCCCGCGAGCACGTTGGCCCGGATCTTCAGCGTCTCGGGCCGCTCCGTGTTCTCGCGCAGGGTGACGCACGGCACTCGGAAGAAGCAGCTCTCTTCCTGCAACCCGCCGGAATCCGTCAGGACGAGGGCCGCGTGCTTCTCGAGCATCAGAAAATCCAGGTATCCCGTCGGCTCGATCCGGCGAAGGCCTCGGATCGACGCGGCCCGCTTCGCGAGGCGGGAGGCAAGGAGCCTCTTCTTCGTCCTCGGATGGACCGGGAAGATGATCTCGAGCCCCGTCGCATCGATGACCCGTTCGAACGCGTCCAGAGACCGGGCCAAGATCTCCTTGCGATCGACGTTCTCTTGTCGGTGGAACGTCAGCAGCGCGTACCTTCCCGGGCGGACGTCCAGCTGCTTCAA
>VBMM01000049.1 GCA_005878415.1 Methanobacteriota archaeon | reverse complement strand
CCGAGGACTTCGTGGTCACGCCTTGGGAAGTGAAGGGTTCCGTCGACTACGATCGGCTCGTCACCCAGTTCGGCACGGAGCGGATGACGCCGGATCTACTCGAACGGATTCGGAAGATCGCCGGCGAACTCCATCCGATGCTCCGCCGGGGCGTGTTCTACAGCCACCGGGACATGAACTGGGTCCTCGACGAGTACAAGAAGGGCAATCGCTTCGCCTTGTACACGGGCCGCGGTCCGTCCAGCGGGATCCACATCGGGCACATGCTCCCGTGGTTCTTCGCGAAGTGGCTTCAGGAGAAGTTCCGCGCGACCATGTATTTCCAAATCACGGACGATGAGAAGTTCCTCTTCAAGGACTTCGACAAACTCGAAGATGCGACGAAAGTCGGGTACGACAACATCCTCGACATCATCGCGATGGGCTTCGATCCGAAGCTCACGCGGATCTTCCTCGACACGGAGTACATCCGACACCTGTACCCGATCGCGGTCGAGGTCGCGAAGCGCATCACATACTCGACCACCCAGGCGGTCTTCGGGTTCGAGAACTCCAACAACATTGGGGAGATCTTCTACACGAGCATCCAGGCGGCCCCGGCGTTCCTCCCGACGATCGAGAAGGGAGAGCCGGTCCCCGTTCTCATCCCGTGCGGCATTGACCAGGATCCGCACTTCCGGATCGCGCGGGACGTCGCGCCGAAGCTCGGGTACCCGAAGCCAGCGCTCATTCACAACAAGCTGCTACAAAGCCTCCTTGGGCCGGGCGGCAAGATGTCCGCCTCGATTCCCGAATCGAGCCTCTTCACGACGGATACCGAGGCGCAGGCGAAGAAGAAGATCATGAATGCCTTCACAGGAGGTCGGGCGACTGTGGAGGAACAACGGCGCCTGGGCGCGAATCCGGAGCCCTGCTCTATTTTCGCGCAATACAACTACATCTTCGAGCCCGATGACAAGCAGCTCGCAGAGGTCGAGCGGACGTGCAGGAGTGGCGAGCGCCTCTGCGGGGACTGCAAGGCGGAGCTGTGGGAGAAGCTCGTCCGTCCGTGGCTGAAGGCGCACCACGCCGCGCGGGCGAAGGCGAAGTCGCACGTCGAGGAGTTCATGGTCCGCGACTGATCACGCCAGGATTCGCGTGACCTTGAATCCGTTGTCGAAGACGAGCGCCTGGTAGCCCGTATCGTGACGGCTGCCCCGCATCTTGACGACCCGGAGCTGGCGCTGCATGCCGAAGTCCCCTTGGCGCGCGAGCCGCAGGTGCAGGATGCCGTCCACGAGGTAGTCCTCCTTGTGCTTCGCGAAGGCGGCCCGCCGCGGGTCCGCCCCGCTCACGTCCGTGGGCAGTTCCCCGAGCAGGAACGCGGTGCACTGGAGGTCCCGCAGCCAACGGATCAGCGAGAACATCTCCCGCCGCGGGTCGCGGAACTTCGCGAGGATCTCGAGGGCATCGAGCGAGTCCAAGACGAGGAGGCGGTAGTCGAACGACTTGCGGATCCCCTGCGCGTAGAGCTTGAAGAGGTCCATCCAAGGCTGCTCGGAGGAGCCCACCATCTTCTTGCGGAGCGTGGCGAGGTCGAGGAGGCTGAGATTCCCGCTCACGGCATCGTGGCGGTAGCCGAGCCCCTCCGTGTGGTCGAGCAGGCTCGCGCGGCCCTGCTCGAGGGAGATGTACAGTCCGCGCAACCGGTCGAGCGCATTCGTGTGGAGGATGTGGTACGTCAGCGAGGTCTTCATCGTGCCCGGCGCCCCGGACACGAGGACGATGTTCCCCTCCGGAATGCCGCCTCCGAGGAGTTCATCGAGGCCTTCGACGTTCGTGAGGACGCGCTTCATTTCTCCTCCTCCACGATCAGCTCGAGCCGCTGCCGGATCGAGTCGATCTGCTTCTGGATCCGGTCTCGTTCCTGCGGCACGTCGACGACGTCCGCCAGGGCGCCGAGGTCGACGGACGCCCGATCCGCGATCCGGACGAGGTCGGCCTTCCGCAGGTCCTCGGGTCGTCTCCCGAGACGGTCCAGCTGGCTGCGGAGCACGCTCTCGCCCGCGTCGCCGAGCTGCTCGACGTACACGGCGCGAGCCTTCTCGAACAGCGGCTCTCGCTCGACGACCGCATCCGCGGCGGCGAACAGCTCCTCCATCTCCTTGCCCCGCCAGTAGTCGGCGGCGGTGACGAGGAGATCGGCCCCCGGTCCACCCGCGGCTCGGGATGGCCATTTCCCCCGCGCCAGCTCCTCCGGACGTTGCGCCGCGAACGATCGCAGGACGCTCGCCGCGGCCTCGAACTGCACGCGGAGGCCGTGGGCCGCGGTCCCTTCGACGGCGCCGGAGAGTTCGGAGAGGGCTCGCTGCAGGAAGGCCACGAGCGCCGGGACGTGGTCCGCCGTGAGTTCGCCACGCCGGAGGCCGTGGGCACGGCCGAATGAATCGAGCAGCCGGGAGGCTCCGGACCCGAACGATTGCGAAAGGATCGCCTCGAGCTCCGTCGCGGGATCCGGCAGGGTCCACCACGGAAGGTGGCGGTCTTGGAGCGACGTCCGCTCGGCATGCGTGAGTCGACTCGTGGCGAGGACGACGGTGGAGCGGGTCTCCCGGGCGACGTGGCGGAGCCGGATGATTGTCTCAAGCGTCGCATCCCATCCGGAGAGGACGGACAGGCCCGCGACGTCCTCCAGCACGACGACGCCTCCGGGCGATGCGGCGAGGAACTCCGAGGCGGTCGTCAGCGCGCGCAACGCCGCGTGACGTCCGGGGACGATCGAAGCGAACGCCGCGCCCCCGGTCAGCGGTGGGGCGGTCCGTCCGAGGACCAGGGTCGATCGCCCGCGGCCGGATTCGTCGAGCGCGCTCCGGATGGCGTAGTTCGGGCGGTCCTCGTCGAAGACGATCTCTTCCCCGTCTTGGAGGGATCCCGCCTCGGATCGACCGCCACGGGGGCGGGGAGAGGCGGCGAAGGGATCGGCCTGCAAGGCGACGACCGCGAAGCCCGCCAGCGCGACCGGAGTGGCGAGGTTTGCGCCCGCGACGATCGGCGTGCCGAGCGCCTCGAGTTCGTACGTGTACACGGGGCCCGCGATGATCAGCGCGATGATGCCGAGCGCCAGCCAGAACGACGGCGCCGCGAACAGACGGCTCGTGAACCGGACGTAGAGCGTCTCGGCCAGCGCGATCCCCAAGCAGACGACCATGAAGCCCCCGAGGACACTCCCTTCGTACGCGGTCGATGCGGTCCAGCCTTGAAGCGGCGCGAGGAAGGCGAGGACCGGGACCGGCGCGAGGAGAAGGAACGAGGCCGCCCGACGTCGAGGGAGCGTCTCTCCGTGGATCAGGCTGAGCACGAGGATCGCCGTGAGGGCGTTGGAGAGCAACATCGTCCCGAGGACCGCCTGATCCCACGCCGCCGGCAGGATGCGCTCGGCCATCCCGACCGCTGCGGCGCCCGCGACGACGAACGAGAGGGCGCACGCCGCGTACGTCGACTGGAGCCAGCGGCGGCGTCCCCGGATTCCGATCAGGGCGAGGAGGCCGGCGTCGGCGATGAGGCCCCCGACGATCGCGATGCCGAACGGGTTCACCGGCCCGCCCCCAGCGCGCGAACGTCGAGGATCGTCACGAGATCGGAGGGACGCCACTGCCACCTCATCGCTCCCGCGTCCCGCAGCTCCGCGGCGGTGCGGTATCCCGCGTCCCGGGCCTCGGCCTCCGTGAGGTCGGAGAGGAACGCCCGACGCGCGTCGACGATGAGGATCCGCGCGAACTCCGGTCCGGTGTCGTACTTCCCCCTCAGCACGTGGCCCACCGGGGGGAACGACGTCCCTTCCGTCGGGCGGACGACCAGCCGCGCGACCCTCCGTAGCAGGCGGTCGCCTTCCTCGAGGGTGCACGTGATCTCCCCCGCCGGCCGGCCGCGGGGCAACTCGCCCGACATCGCGAGGCGGGCCGCCCAGATCACGAGGAACGTGACGAAGCCGCCGATGATCAGGAGGTTCGTGAAGCCGATCTGGTAGAACTCGCGGTGGTACCAGAAGCCCGCAACGAGGACGAGCGACAGGAGGAACAGGAAGACGGATCGGACCAGGAGGACGCGCAGGCGCTCGTTCATCCCGTCACCCGATCGCGCGCGCAACCTCGAACCGGCCGTTCTCGAAGAGCAACGTGCGGTCGTCGCTGTCCTGGTTCACGCTCCGCATCTTGACGCACTGCACGCGCCGCTGGTACGCGACGTCCGTCACCGGTTCGAGCCGCAGGTGCAGGATGCCGTCGGCAAGGAACTCCTCCTCGAGAGCGGTCGTCCGCCCCTCGAGCGGCGGCTCCTCCGAGATCAGGAGGCTCGTGACGCCGAGGTCCCGAAGCCACTCGAAGAACCCGAACGTCTCGACCCGGCGATCCCGGAACTCGAGGACGAGCTCAAGCGCGTCCCACGAGTCGAGGGCGAGCAGCTCGAAGTTCCGCTTCTTACGGAGCTCAAGGATCTTGCCCTTCAGGACGGCGAGGAGCGCCTGGTCCCGGCTCGCCGTCGCTTCGGTCATCGCGCCGACCTTCGCGACCATCTCCTCGAGGTGCTCGCGGCCGCGGCTCAGGTCGAGGATCGGGAGCGCCTCCGAGACCGACGTCGCCTTGAGGCCGAGGGACGCGACGTGCTCCAGGAGGCTCCCCGCGCTCTGCTCCAGGGTAACGTACAGGCCCGGGACGCCGGCGAGGGCGTTGTGATACAGTACGTAGTACGCGAGGGACGATTTCATCGTCCCGCTCGCGCCGCGGATCAGGATGACGTGACCCTGGGGGATGCCGCCGCGCAAGACGTCGTCGTCGAACCCGCGGATGTGCGTCTTCACGAGGGCCCGGGCCATCGACGCCTCCTCACGGGCTCATGGCCCGCGTGACTCGGAAGCGGCCGTCGTCGAGGACCATCGCGAGGTAGCCGGTCTCGTGGCGCGTGCCGCGCATCTTCACGACCCGCAGCCGTCGCTGCGCATCGAGGTCGGAGACCATGTGGAGCCGCAGGTGGATCACGCCGTCGGCGAGGAAGTCCTCGTCCCAGCGCCCTTGGAGGACGTGGCCCGCGACGATCCAGTCGGGGCGTTCCGTGATCACGAAGCTCGTGAGGTCTTGGTCCCGCAGCCACTCGAAGAGCCGGTACATCTCCCGGCGTCGGTCCTTGAACTTCGCGAGGACCTCGAGCGCCTCGAGCGAGTCGATCGCGATCAGGTCGAGGCCGCGTTGCGCCTTGATCGACGCGATGCCGGCCTGGAGTGCCTCGATCCAGTCCGGCCGCTCGCCGAGGAGGTTCGAGGCCGTCTTCGGGTCGAGGACCACGAGCGATCCGCGTGGGACCTCGAGCTTCAGGCCGAGCGACTCCATCTGCTTCAACAGGCTCGACGTCCGCTCCTCGAGGCTCAGGTAGAGGCAGTGGAGCCCCTCGCGCGCCGCGTTCTGGAGCAGGATCGAAAACGCCAACGATGACTTCATCGTCCCCGGCGAGCCCTCGATGAGCACGAGGTGCCCCCACGGGATGCCCCCCTCGAGGGCCGAGTCGAGGCCTTCCACGAAGGTGCGGACGCGCGCCGGACGGGCCACCTGGGCCGGCGTGGCGGTCGGCACGGCCTGGGGCTTGTTCCGGCCCGCGGCCCGCGTCTCTTCTTCGGTCGGTGGCCCGAGGACGTCATCGAGCTGATCGCGCAGGTCGTCGGGAATCGCATCGAACGTCTCCGCGGGGACGGCGGGCGAATCATCCTCGGCGCTGTACTCCGATGCCGAGACGTCCGAGGCGGTCTCCGAGACGGGGACTTTCGCCTCGAGTTCCTGTCGCTTCGCGAGCGCGGCGCGGTGATCCGGCTTGAGTCCGAGGACCTTCGAGTAGCTCTTCATCGCCTCGGAGAGGTTCTGGAGGGACTCTAGGACCGCGCCGCGTTCCGCCCAGGTGTCCGCATGATTGGGATTGATGCGCGATGCGCGGTCCAGGACCGCGGCGGCGGTCGGGAGGTCGTCGATCGCCCTCAAGATGCGCGCGAGGCCGAGCCACGCCTGCTCGTCCTTCGGGCTCAGCTCGAGCGCCCGCAGGTAGCCGACCGCGGCCTTGTACGGGCGGTTGACGCGAAGGTACGCCTCCGCCAGGAGGACCCATGACCGCCGGTCTTCGTCGTCCCGCGAGATCGCCTTCAACAGCGGCTCGATCGCGTCGGCGAAGCGCCGTTCCCGCAGGAGCGCGACGCCGGCGTCGAGCGAACTCTCCGCTTCGTGGCGGCCCCGGTCCGTGGTCGGGGGCCGTCCCTTCGCGGGGACGTACGGCTTGAAGCGGTGGCCGTCGGCCTGCGCCTTGTCCCGGATCCGGTCGATGGCGGCCGCGATCACGTCGGAATTGTCTTCGATCGGCGCCTCCGGCGGTGCGGTCACCTCGACGACCGCAGCCGTCTCCGACGGGCTCGAGCGCTCCGGTCGGCCGGACGAACGCTTCCCCACCTCCTCGAGCACCGCGGTGAAGACCTCGCCGCTCATGACCCGTTGCAGGACGACGGGCGGTGAGGCTCCGGTGCGTACGGGCCCTTCCCGCAGCTTGCGGCCGCAGACCCGGCACACCGTGGCGTCGGGCTTGTTCACCGAGAAACAACCGGAACACCGAAGCGGTTCGGCCATCGTTCACCTAGGGACTGATGACGGAAGTGACCTGGAATCGGCCGTCCTCGAACACGAGGGCAGAGAACCCGGTCTTGTGGTGCGATCCCCGCATCTTCACGACGCGGATCCGCCGCTGGACCTCGACGTCGGAGATCGAATGCATCTTGAGTTCGAGGATGCCGTCCGCGAGGAACGTCTCGTCGCGACGCGGCTGCGGCGCCTCGATCCCCAGGAACGGCGCGTCGGACGCGGCCTCCGCCAGGATGACCGTCGTCGCGCCGAGGTCCCGGAGCCATTCGAACAACCGGAACAGGTCCGTACGTCGGTCCTCGAACTTCGCGAGGACCTCGAGGGCCTCGAGCGAGTCGATCACGACGAGGTCGACGCCTTCGATGTCTTTCTTCGTCTGCAATGTGCGGCGGAGGAATTCCATCCACGGTTTCGTCGCGCTCTTCCCGGCTTCCTTCTGGATCGTGCCGAGGTCGAGGATGTGCACTTCGCCGCGGACGGCCTCGACGTCGAAGCCCATCGCCGCCATCTGCGCCTCGAGGCTCTTCCGCGTCTGTTCGAGGGAGACGTAGAGGCACTTCGCGCCCCGTTCGCGGGCGTTCCCGTGGAGGATCGCGTAGGAGAGGGTCGACTTCATCGTCCCTGGCAAGCCGGAGATCAGGAGGACGTGGCCGACCGGGAAGCCGCCTCCGAGGGCGTCGTCAAGGCCCTCGATGTACGTCTGGATCTTCGCCGTCTCCAAGGACTCACTTCCACTTCGCGCGCGTGAGCGTGATGCGACACGGCCGTCCGAACCGCTCGAGCTTCCAATCGAAGTCAGCGTCCAGGCGGATGCGCAGCATCTCGGCCAGGGCGAACGCGCGGATGCAATGGACGGGCAGCCCCTCGTCGTGGCGCATGGTGCAGACGCGGCGGTACACGCATTTGTCCCCGATCTCTGCGCGGACGGAGTCGCCGTCGGCCCGAAATACGCTGTCGCTGCCGTCGTAGAGCCCGCTCTCGTCCGCGGCCCGCGTATACTGCTCGCACGCCTCCGCCGGGTCGTCGGGCGCCTGGAACTGCGGCATGTTCGTCATCAGGAACTTGCGGAGGCCCTCTTCCTCGATCGTCCGGAGGAAGAGCGGCGCGTTCCCCAGCATCTCCGAGGTACGGAGCATCCCGTAGACGAAGAAATCGAGCAACCGTTGCAGTCCTTCCTTTGTCGAGGGCATGTCTCACATCGGCCTCATCCGGCACCCCGGAGGATTTCCTCGACCTGCTTCGCCGCACGCTCCATCGCAATGAGCACGAGCCCGAGGTTCGCGTCGTCGTACACCAGGGCGACGAGGAGGGCTTCCTCCCCCGCGCCGAGGCTCAGCAGTTTCCCTTCTTCCGACTCGACGATCGCCCGCACGAATCGGCCCTGCGAGAGCTGGATCGTCGCCATCTCCGACGTCCCGACGATCGCGGCGGTCATCGCCGCGACGATCTTCGGGTCGACGCCGTCCGGCAGGGTATGTGTCACGACGAGCCCGTCCCGCCGCACGACCGCCGCGGACTTGATGTCCGTCAGGTGAGACAGCTCGTCGATCGTCTCCTCGATTCGCTCCCAGAGGTCCGTCACTGGATCACCTCTTGGGACCGCAGGATCTCCGCGATCGAGTGGACGGCCTTGTCGACGCTGAGCAAGATGAGCCCCATGTTCGCTTCGTTTCGGACCATCGTGACGAGGATCGCCTCGTCGCCCGCGCCGGTCGCCATCATCTTCCCGACATCCGTGTCGACGATCGACTGGCTGAACGTGCCCAGCCCCATTTCCCCGGCGGCCATCTCCGATGTCCCGACGATCGCCGCGGACATCGCCGCGATCTTCTTCGGGTCCATCGACTTCGGGAGGGCGTGCGCGATCAGGATGCCGTCCCGTCGGGCGATCGTCGCGCCGAGGATGTCCGGGACCCGGCGGAGCTCGGCCAGGACGGCCCGCAACCGGACGCTCAGATCGTCGGCCATCTCACCTCACCCCGATGATCATCTCGGCGAGGAGGAGGAGGGCGTCCCGCAGCCCCTTGTTCTCCGTGGCAATGGTCGGGACCACGGCGACGTCCTCCGGCAGGCCCATGCGATGGGCAATGTCCTCGGGGTCCATCGCGCCGGGAAGGTCGCTCTTGTTCGCGAGCACGACGAATGGGATGCGCGGACCCACGAGCTCGAGCATCTGCTTCGCCCGAGGCAGCTCGTCCGGGTGGGTCGCGTCGACGACGAGGAGGACGCCGCTCACCTCCCGCGCGAAGATCTTGAAGATGAACTCGAATCGCTCCTGACCGGGCGTCCCGAAAATCTCGGCCTCGACGCCGGTGACGTTCACGCTGCCGTAGTCGAATGCGACGGTCGTGCCCATTCGGTCGATGCTGATCGACTTCTCAGACAGGGACCGCACGACGGTCGACTTGCCCGCGTTGAACGGCCCGGTGACCAGGATTCGCGGGAAGTACACGGTCAAGCCGATGAGGTCCTTGAACGCGTACGGGATCCAGTTCGTCCGGATGCCGTCCGTCTCCATCTGCGAGATCCGCATCGAGTTCCGGACGATGCCCCCCCGCAGCGACGACTGGAACTCGACGACGAAGTCCGACATCGAGCGGATCTGTTGGAGGTCGTCCTCCATCAGGGTCCAGTTGATGAACAGGAAGCAGATCACCGAGCCGGCGTTCCGGGCCGCCTGGATGAGATCCCTCCAGAGGCGCATGACGTCCTCCTTGGGGAACCGGTCCATCAGGAACTCCATTGAGTCGATGACGATCCGCGACGGATGCTCTGCGTCGATCGCCGACCGAATCGTGTCCGCGATGTTCGCGAGGCTGCCGACGTCCCCGATGCGGTACCGCTCCTGGCTCGGGAGGAGGAGTTGGGACGAGGTCGCGTCGACGAACACGAGCTTGTCCTGGCTTACCGAGCCGAAGCGCCTGAGCTCGTTTCGCGCCAGCTGCGGCGCGCGGAAGAAGTCGACGTACAGGGAGGTCTCGCCGGCCTTCGCGCCCTGGACCGCGAGGTTCTCGCCGAAGATTCGTTTCTCCGTCGGCTTGTCGCTGAACAGCAGCAAGGTCGAGGGCCGCGGGAAGCCGCCGCCGAGTCGGTCGTCGAGGACCGGGATCCCCGTCTTCGCGCGTGGGCTCGTCGCCCTCGGCGCCTGCATCACATCCGCGCCTCCGGCGCCGGGAGCTGCAGGAAGGGATGCCAGGAGGCGTCGACGTGGAGGCCGCGCATGTGGTGGATGCGGACCTCGATGTCCATCGACTCGGTGAAGCGCATCTCGACGACGCCGTCGACGAGGGACCGGAGGAGGTTCATCGTCATCGGCTCGTGGACGCCGTCCTGGACGGCGTAGAGGATGAACCCGAGGTTCGTCTTCGCTCGCGACGTGACGATCTGGAAGAATTTCGCGATCGCCTGCATCGAGTTGTGCAGGAACAAGGTGGAGATCGTGTAGAAGTAAATCCGGACCGGCGTCCCGAGCTCCTGGGCCGCCTTGCTCATCGCCATTCCGACCCCCTCGAGGTTCGAGAAGCTGGAGACGAGGAACGTCTTCTTCCCTGCGACCGGCTCGGGCCGTTCCGACGACGTCGCGCTGTAGCAGTCCACGAAGACGAACGACTTGCCCTCATGCGGTTCGATGTCGAAGTGCAACGCCTTCGCCCGCGCGCGGACCTCGTTGGGATGGAGGTCGAGGGTCACGAAGACGACGCGCTCGCCGGACCGCAACGACTCGCGGACCTGCGCGATGACATACTCGAGCTTCCCCACGCCGGGCGGGCCGCTGAGGAGGATCGAGTAGTTCGTCGGGAACCGGTCCTCCAAGTCAGGACACCTCGCATCGGGCTTCCGCTCGCCCGCTCGAGGGTGTTGGCTGATTCACCAAACCGCTCGATGTTCCGTTTTGTGATATATAGGGCGTGCCCCGGTTCTCAGGCCTGAGAATCCGCGCGGTCTCCGGGGAAAAACGGACGGGGGCGGCGGCGAGGAAAGCCTATTACACGAGGGCCGTATGCGGCGCGGAATGCCTCCCGGCGCGGTCGAACTGAGCTATCTCGAAAAGAGGGTCCTCTTCGTCCTCGGCGAGCGGAAGAAAGCGACGCCGGAGGAGATCCGTTCCGCGGGCCGGTTCCGCGAGGTCGTCGAGGTCATGAACGCTGCATCATGGCTCCAAGCGAAAGGCCTCGTCTCGATGAAGGAACGGGTGGTCCGGACGTACCGGCTCGCCCGGCCCGGCGTCGCGCGCAAGCAGCTGCCGGAGCGGAAGGCGTTGAAGGCGGCGATCAAGGCGGGCGGCCGGATCGAGGTCGAGCGGCTGAAGGCCGCATGCAAGTTCACCGACGCGGATCTGGCGGTCGCCCTGGGGTGGCTCCGCCGCAAAGGCTGGGCCGACGTCGACCGCCGGGCGACCGGGAGCGTCGTCATCGTCACGCCCGCGGGACGGGCCGCCGTCGATTCGGACGGTCCCGATGAGCTGCTCCTCCGCCGCCTCTCGAAGGAGGAACTCCCCGAAGAAGCGATCGACCCGAAGGTCCTCCGAGACCTCAAGTCGCGCCGCGATCTCGTGCGCGAGCGAGAATCCGTGCGGCGGGAGATCGCCGTGACGCCCGCGGGCGAGCGGGTCCTCGCCGCCGGCGTCGATCTGAAGGAAGAAGTCGCACAGCCGACGACGGACCTGTTGCGGTCGGGGAAGTGGAAACAGGTCGAGTTCCGGCGGTACGACACGCGCGCCTTCGCCCCGCTCGTCCGGCCGGGGAAGCGACACGTCCTCGGCGCGTATCTCGCGAAGATCCGGCGGATCTTCCTGAGCATGGGCTTCACCGAAATCGACGGGGATTTCGTCCAGTCGTCGTTCTGGAACTTCGACGCCCTCTTCCAGCCGCAAGACCACCCCGCGCGGGACCAGCTGGACACGTTCTACCTCGCGAAGCCCGCGACGCGGCCTCTCCCGGACGAGGACCTCGTGCGCCGCGTCGCGGAGGTCCACGAGTCCGGCGGGAATACCGGGAGCACGGGATGGCGCTACACGTGGGATCGCAAGGAGGCAGAGCGGGCGGTCCTCCGATCCCACGCGGTCGACTGGAAGCACCTGCCCGAGTTCCACCAGATCGAGGGCGTCGTCATGGAGGAAGGCGCGAACCTCGCGCAGCTCATCGGCGTGATCGAGGAGTTCTACCGCCGACTCGGATTCACGAGGGTGAAGTTCCGGCCCGGGTATTTTCCGTACACGGAGCCGAGCATGGAGCCGGAAGGCCAGCTGCCCGACGGACGGTGGCTCGAACTCGGCGGGAGCGGGATCTTCCGGCCGGAGGTCACGGGTCCGATGCGCCTCGGGGCGCCCGTCCTCGCATGGGGCCTCGGGCTCGAGCGGGTCATCATGGCGATCGAGGGCATCACGGACATCCGGCAGCTGTACCTCAGCGACCTCGATTGGCTCCGGGATCACCGCGCGATTCTGTGACGGTTCGGACGCCGTCTTGAAATTCACGCAGGAATCTTTATGTGCGATTCAAGACTCTGCGCCGCGTCCGCCTATGTCCGCCGACGAGGAGATCGCCGCGGGAGAACAGGCCCTGGGTCAGCTCGACTACGATTCCGCATACAAGCACTTCGACAAGGCGATCAAGGCGGACCCGACCAGCGCGATCGCGCACTTCGGAAAAGCGGAGGCCGCGCTGGGCGTGCCGAAGGTCGAGGCCGACGAAGTCCTCGGGCTCTACAAGAAAGCGATCGAGCTCGACGGACAGAATCCACAGTACCGGGATGCGCTCGCTTCGTTCTCCGTCGACCTTGGCCGATTCAACGAGGCGGAGGAGCAGTACAACGCCGCCGCCAAGCTGGACGAGGAGAACGCCGCCTTCTATTGGTCCGAGTTCGCGGTCCAGTACGCGCGCAAGGCGCCGGTGATCATGGAGCAGTTCCTGGACGACAAGACGCGGGACATGATCCGCCAGAAAGCACTCACGTACGCGTTGAAGGCGCTCGGCATCGAGAAGGAAGACGCGAAGCGACTGCTCTAGCCGCCTAGGCCTGCACGCCCGGGCGCCGCGCGCCGCGGCCGGTGCGGCATTCGACGCACACGCTGCCGGCAAGGTGCTCGTCGCACGCAGGCCGACCGCAGCTCAGGCAGGACCGCAGCGTCGGTCGGCGGCAGATATGGCACAGCGCGGCGACGGCCATCGCCCTCGATATCGGCGGTCGAGGCCATCATCCTTTGCCGCACCCGCGGAACCGCGTTAGCATGCTTACGAGCCCTTTCGCTGGGCGGCCCGCCGGCGGAGCCCCTCGACTTGGTCCCGATCGATCGCGATACGGGCCGTGCTCACGATGGCGCCGAGCGCCCGGAGCTTCTCGACGACTTCGACGGCGAGCGCCGCGGGCATCAGGAAGACGGACTGGCCGACCCAGACGACCCCCGGGCGGGCGACGACGGGCAGAGGCGACTTCGGCCCTGCGTCGCTCCGGCCGAAGATCAGGTGGGCGACCCGGACAGAGGCGGCGCGGTTGATTCCGGAGACGTCGTACGAGAGCAG
>VBMM01000048.1 GCA_005878415.1 Methanobacteriota archaeon | reverse complement strand
GGTCCCGGCGATCCGACCGTCCGCCAAGACGACCGGCGCGAGCCATCCCGCATCCTTGTAGACGCGCGCGTAGTGGGCCCGGTCGACGAGATGGCTGCGTTCATCATGGCCCAACAGGAACGGATCGAAACTCGGGAGCAATCGGACGGTCTCGCGATCGCCTCGCCCCCGTCCCAGGTCCGAGAGGTCCTTCGCCAACAGGAATCCGGGGCGGCCGTCCCGGTCCACCTCGACGAGCTCGTCCCCGAGGCGTTCCATCGTCGCCCGAATGGGTCGCATGTGGATCCCGGAACGTGATCTCCTGTCCGGCATTCGGACCGAAGCACACGAGGCCTCGGACGACCGCGGGCCTCACGAGATGCCACGAGAGACTCGATCCCTCGGTCTTCCGCCCCCACCCACCATCGGTCCACTGTTCCCATTTCGCGGCGAGCCGCTTCGCCAGAAATTCGGTGAGCTGATTTCGGGTGAGCGGTCCGTCCTCGAGGGCTTTGAGCACAAGCGCGGTGGTCTCCTCTTCCTTCAGGCCGAGGCCTCGGATCCATCGCTGGTGGTAGGCCAGCCTCGTCGGCATGAGCCCGCCGAGGACGAGGAGGAGTTCCTTCGACGGATGAAGATGCAATGCGCCCCGCAGGGACCACGTCTTGACGATCGTCCGCCGCTGCACGAGCGCCCGCTGGACGTCGTCGATCGTCAGCGGGCGGATGCGGGCCCAGAGGGCGATCCGGGCCATGGCGGTGACTTGCGCCTGCACTCCGCACACGTCCCCGACGACGTCGGCGAGCTGGCCTCGCGGCGACCGACGATCCAGATGGTGCCGCCTCACCTGGAACGCCGCGACCTGAGCAGCCGTGAAGGAGGGGCGATCACGTCGGTCCGTCACGCGAATCCGACCCCGACGAACCGGGCCTAAGGTCGTAAACGTTTGGACGCCCGCAGCGCGTCGTGCGGCAACGGTCGTGCCTCGCGGCCTATGGAGGAGTGGGTGGCGTGGGCGGGATGTAGGAGAAGGCGCCGGGATACGCCGCTCCGGGTGGGATGGCGACGAGTTCCCCTCGCCGGAGCCGATTGAGCGTCCGTCGATACACGATCAGCCAGAGTACGATGGAGGCTCCGCCGAGGACGTCTCCGGAAATCTCCGCCATCGCGAACGCGAACGGGATTTCCGTTGGCCGGGAAGGGAGGGGCGTGAGCGCGAGGAACGCAAGCCCTATCACCGAGACGGCGGCCGCGCTTCCGACGCCGAGAGCGAGCGCGCGAATGGCCCATGTTCGGGTGGGACGGTCGAGCAGTCGTTCGACGATCCAGAATACGGCGAATCCCGCCAGCACCGCCAGGACGACGTTCACGAAGGTGAACGCCGCGTAACGCGCCGGATTTATGGAGAACGTATACCCCAGCCATGGAAGGAATGTGCCGGAGGTCGCTGCGATGCCCACGTTCCCCAAGAACGCGACGACGACGTAGACAATCATCGCGGTTTGGCTCTGGCCGATGCGCGTCGAATGTTCGGGGCCCAGCTCGGACCGACCCGCGCGGAGGCTCCGGAAACCGATGACTACCAGGATCGCGTCGATGAACAGGAACACCGCCAGGGTTCCACCGGCGGCCACGAGGCCCGCGGGCCCTGGGCCGAGCCCCGTCACTCTCTCCGGGTCGATGGGCGCGAAGATCGCAATCGCGGGCCAGAACGCAACCACGATCGCGATTCTCAGGATTCGCTCCACCACGGCCAGACCCATCGCAGCGGTGAAGAAACCCAGTGCCGTCGTGGTCTTGCTCACTCCCTCCACCCATCCGGAGCAACGTTCCCGCAAACTTAAAAGTGGTGGCAGCTCGGGGACGGTAGCGACCGTTCGCGCGCTGGACCGGCACGCCGCGTATCAAGACCGATAATTACCAGCAACGGATTTATCGAACCCCGCGCGCGTGGGTCAACCATCGTATGGGGAGCAGCGTGCCTTTCGTAGCATCAGCGATGCTCACGGCCGCCGTTTCGGCCGCGTCGGAGAAACCGAGGAAGCCCGGGGACGCCTTGAGGTCGACCCCCAAACCTCCGGGCGCCTCGCGGCCCGAACCCCGCGAGCTCGTGGCGTTCCTGCAGATGAACCCCGAGGAGAAGTTCGACATCGAGGCGATCAACGCGATCGACGCGCCGGCCTTGGTCGGGGAAACCCACGGCGACAAACGAGTCCTCCGCGAAGTCCTCCGGACGGCCGAAGCGCTGTTGCCTCGGGTCCGCGCCG
Organism: Methanobacteriota archaeon; assembly: GCA_005878415.1. GTDB lineage: Archaea > Thermoplasmatota > Thermoplasmata > RBG-16-68-12 > RBG-16-68-12 > RBG-16-68-12. The sequence continues at coordinate 7,368 of VBMM01000048.1, read as the reverse complement.
AGACGGAGGACCCGCTCCTGGTCAGCGCGATTCTGCGCGCGAAGACCTTCGACTGGTATCAGCGCAGTCCCTCGGATCCGAGTTGGGTCGGGTCGATGCCGCTTCGGTGGGGCGGGATCTTCTACGAGTCCCGAGTCCCCGGCGGCCGATTGAGCCGGAAGCTCTCCGTCCGGCTGACCCTCCTGATCAATCAGTGCGTCGAGGCGAGTGGCGCCGTCGCCTTCCTTCGTGCCGGGGTCGCGGGGATCTTTCGCGGCTCCGCGATGATGGCGAAGATGGTCACGTTCACCCTCGGTTCGAAGCGGCCGCGGCTCACGCAACAGGTGGCGCAGGCGTACCTCGACGACCTGGCCTCGACCGCGCGCCGCGGAGACGCGTTCCTCCCGCTGGAACGGCTCAGCGACCTCGCCCGACGGAACGGATCGTCCGAGGTCAGCATGACCCTCGCCGACCTCTTCACTCACGATGCCGTCAACGTCCTGACGGTCCTGGATCCCCGCTTCCATCCGGGGATGAGCGCCTTGACGATCCGCGTGGTCCCTCCCAAGAACCCCGACGACGCCGCGACGTACGACCTCGTGCAGGCGGGTGGAGGTCCCGCGAGGGAGACGAGGGCCACGGAGACCGCGACGACCGAGCCCATCCCGACGTCCCCGTGGGAGCGGACGGAGATGACGAAGAAGGACTGGCTCGTCGTGCTGAAGGGCCTCGAGAAGCGGAAGGCGAGGCTCGAGGCGCCTCCCCGCGAGAATCCGCGCGATCGCGAATCGTACCTCGGCCTGAGGGAACTCCTCCTCACGGACGCCTCCGGTCGCAAAGCGTTCATGGCGGTCCACTGGAAAGGGAAACCGAGCGGCCTGACGCTACTCTGTCAGCTCCTCTCCGACGGCAACCTCGTGCCCGAGGCCGACACCGACGGAGACTATCTCGAGGCGGAGCTCGATCATCCCGACAAGGGGCATCCGGACCGCCGCGCGAAGGACGGCCAGTGGAACCTCGGCCACGGATGGACCGTCGTGCGCGAACGGGCGGACGGCGGCGTGAGGACTTATCGGGCCGAGAGCAAGTCGGTGGACTGACGGACCGTCGACGTCAGCACTTGGTATACGTCGTCGTGATCGAGGACTCGCGGGAGTACGGGCTGGGCGAGCGCGCTCTCCAGGATCGCCCACGTCGAATCGGCCCGGACGCCTCTCGGTGCGATGACCAGGTTGAAGAAGTTCAACGCGGAGGCCCGCGGAGCCTCGCTGATCGCCGTGGGGATCGGGAGGCCGCACGCCCACACCAGGAGCTCGAAGATCAGGTTCAGGGTGGTGTTGCGCGCGTCCGGCGTCGTGTTGCGGCACAGGAGCAGCGTGCGGCTGGTCGGGTCCGTCATGATGCGGGTCGCGAGGGTCTCGATGGCGGGGAACGTGAGGTGTTTGTGGATCCCGCTGCCGAAGGGCATGCGGCTTTCCTCCTCGGACCGGGGCGGCACCTGGAGGAGGGCTAGCTCGCCGGCGACCTGGGGATCCCGGCGATCGAACTCGTTCATCGCGCGAAAGACCGCGTCCAGGTTGATCCGACCGGATCGGAGCACGTCGGTCCGCGCGACCGCGGTGTGATTCGCGAACGTCGGTCTCCCCGCTTCGTCGGGCGGGCCCCGTGTGATCCCGGACAGCAGGATCTCGCGTCCGCCGCGCACCGGGTGCATCATGTGCAGGTCGATCGGGTCCTCCGTCGACTGGGCGATCGCGCCGCGGATCGGTGTGTAGTGTCCACGGAGGTACGGGTCGTACAGGCCCGCGTCGAGGCCCTTCGAGACGCCCCTCGTCGTGTAGCCGACCCCGGGGAGCGCCCCGTAGATCCAGTGGTCGAACTCCACGACGCCTCCGTCTGTCGTGCCCTGACTGGAATCTGCGCTGCCCATGGTGAAGCCTGCTACGCCGACCGAGCGAGAGCCTGAGCCTGGAACTTCTCCGCCTCAAGGATTTCGTCGGGGATCTTGTGCGCGATGTCTCGGAAGTGTTCGATGAACTCCACGTACTCGTCGTACGCGAAGTCCGGTTCACCGCCGCCTTCGGGTGCGAATCCGGTCCGGACGATCTTCGGCTGCCCGACGGGCTCCATGCCTTCGTGTTGCTCCGTGCGGACCCAGCTGAGGAAATACGCGGACTTGTCCATGCTGACGCCGGCGATCTTCCCGCCGCGGATCTGGGAGAGCGTCTGCGGGACGAAGACCCGGAGGAGCGCCTCTGCGTATTCCTTCCGTTGGCGCTTGCCCTCGGGGAATCCGCGGTGCAAGCCCAGTCGCGCGAGGACGTCGTCCTTGAGGGTATCGAACTTGGCGAGCACGAACGCGGGGTAGATCCTCGGGGGATCGGCCTTGACGCCGGAATCCTTCAGTCGGTCGAACTCCTGCTTCTTGTAGGTCTGGAACGCGACGAGCAACTTCGCGACCGTGCTGTCGTATCGGAGCATCTTCTTGTAGGCGGGCGTGTCGACCTCGGTCGTCATCTTGCTGCAGTCGACCAAGACCACGACGACGACGCTCTTCAGGAGCTGCTGGATCAACGGCCTCGACGCGATCCCGGTGTCGATGAACTCCTCGATGTCTTCGCCCGAGACGTCGTACGCCGAGAACCGGAGGGTGGAGAACGGTTGGACCCAGTTCTGCTGCCGGATGTAGTAGGGCAACTTCCCGACGACCTTCCGGAGGTAACCGAAGACGAAACCGAGCTCCGTGATCTCCTCCTTGAGGGTGGCGCTCGGGAAGCGTCCGTCCTTCATGCCTTCATAGACCGCCGACATGAGATTCAGGGATTGGATCGGCGCGTGGAAACGGAAGTCGTCCTGGACGCCGGTACCGTACTTGACCTGGGCCGAATACAGGAGTCCCAAGAACGTCGTCTTACCGGAAGCGCGGTCCCCGAGTAGTGCGCAGGGCATGACAGCGGGATGACCCCCCAACCGTACTTAATCCTAATCCCAACGTTATCATCGTCGCGACAACCCAAGAGCGCCAAGTGAGGAATTCACTTCCCGGCGTCCCTCGCGATTTCCCAGAAACACTCGAGCAAGCCGAGGTACTCGTCCTTGGAATAATCCGGCTCCCAACCCCCGCCGTCGCTGCGCCGAAGCCGAATCCGCTCCCGGCGGCCTGGCGACGCCGCATCCGTCCGCACCCAGCTGAAGAAGTACGACGGCGTCGTGAACGTCGCTCCGCGATTCTGCCGTGCCCGGACCCGCGCCATCGTGTTCGGAAGGTTGTGATCCAGGAGCGCGTCCGCGTAGGCGGCTCGAGGGCCCGTCTTCTTCATCTCGGGTGGTGCGGCTTCCAGGTTCGCGGCGTGTAGGACCTTCGGGTCTACCGAATCGAATTTGGTGAAGACAAAGATTGCGTGGAGCGATCGGCGACTGCCACGCCCCCGGGAGCCTTGCATGGCCGCCAACAGCGCTTCGACGGCGCTGTCGTATTTCCCCATCGCGCCGAGCTGCCGGTCTTCGTCCGCGAGGACGAGCTTTCGGCCGTCCACCAGGATCGCAATCGCGTCGCTCTCGAGGACGTCTCTCAACATTGCATTCGTGAGGGAACTGCCCTTCCGAAATCGATCCATTTCGTCCTCGAGGTTCCTGAGGAGGACGAAGCGCAGCGAGGCGGGAGCACCGGGCGTCCACCCTCGCGATCGCAACCGCGCCAAGATCCCGAACCCCGACTTGCGGTACCCGAGGTGGAACGTGATCCCGCGAATGCCCTCCTTCGCCGCGGAATCCGGGAAGTTCCCCGACATCACTTGCTGGAACACGCCGGAGATTTCATCGAGCGATTCGAAGGCGACATGAAACCGAAAGTCGTCGGCTCGGTCCGAGCCCGACTTGACCTGTGCCGCGTACAGGAGCGCGAGGAACGTCGTCTTCCCTGAATCACGGTCTCCGACGATCACGATGTTGGGCATCGGCAGCGGTCTCTTCCGGACGCGCCCTGCGGCGGGGCGGAGTCGCGGTCCTCGTGGATGAGCTTTTTGGAGGCCGGCTTCGACATCCTTCGGAGGCCACCGTCCAGGATCGCTTCTGACGCATCCGTCGAATCCGCGAGCGAACCTCGGGAGTTTTCATTACCGCCATCATCCATTCCCCAACGGGGTTCTGATGACGCTCTCTCGGGGTCTCGGCGTGTGGTGCGTGTCCTTCGCGGTTGTCGTCCTGATCTCGGTCGCCCTCGTGCCCTCGCCGACGAGCGCCGCTCCCCGGCCCCGGTTCGACTCCGAGCAACTCTTCTCCGCGGCCAATGATTGGGAACCCGATGTCGCGGTCGACCCGAGCTCGACGTACGTGTACATGGTCGCGACGGGCCTCGATTCGAAGGAGTGTCGTCAATGCCCCGAGCCGTCGATCCTCATCCGCGTGTCGCCGGACAGCGGGGCCACCTGGGGCCCGCCGCAGTTCGTGTGCGGCATCCGATGCCGGAGCAACAACATCGCGGGCCCGTGGCAAGCGGATCCCATCGTCCGCGTCGCCGACGATGGCACGGTCTACATCGCATGGCTGGACAACTGGAACCCCGGGATCGCCGTATCGAAGTCGTCCGATCACGGGACCACGTGGACGCGACCCGTGAATGCGGGGAACTCGGGCTCGGGCTGGGGCGACAAACCGTGGATGGCCCTGTCCGGCGACGGCAAGGACGTGTACGTCGCATGGAACCACGGCGATCCGTACATCGCCGCGTCTCACGATTTCGGCGCGACGTTCGGCACGCCCGTGCGCCTGACGTCGCCGACGAATTCGCTGTTCTACTATCCGGAGAGCGGCCTCGTCGCTTCCGACGGCACCGCGTACTTCTCGATGAGCGTCGAGACGTCGAAGGGGACCGGACCCGTGGAGCTGGTGCTCGCGAAGTCGACCGACGGCGGTGCGAGCTGGGCGCTCCTCCCGGTCGAGCACAGCGAGGAGTCCCCCGGATGCGCCGTCGACGTCTGCATCACGGACGAGTTCCAAGCGCAGATCGTGATGGCCGGGGACCGCGCGGGGACGATCCTGGTCGCCTACATGAGGAACGAGGCGGCGGGGACGCCGAAATTCTTCTTCAGCCGCACCTCGACGGACGGCGGGCTGGCGTGGAGCGCGCCGAGCCGGATCAACGATCTCGGGGACAGCGGCTTTCCCGTGATCACCGCGGGGCCGGCGGCGGGGGACTTCCGCGTCGCGTGGCAGGACAACCGCAACGGGCCCACCGCGTGGAACACGTTCTTCAAGCGCACGACCGATGGCGGCGTCCACTGGTCGGATGAGGTGAGGCTCTCGGACCTGGGGAGCGGCGGACCGTACAAGACCGCCGACGGATACGTCTTCCCGTACGGAGATTACTTCGGGATCGCAGCGGACGCCAGCGGTACGAACTTCGTGATCTGGGGCGAGGGGACCGGCCGCGGATCGGGCGGCGGATGCTGGTTCACGAAGGGCGCGTGACGAACCACCGCCAACTCTCGGTCGATCAGGTGAAACCTTTAGTGGTCCGGCGGGATGCTTCGCCCGATGCTCGCGCACGACTCCGCCGGCCCGAGTGACGGCCCCGTGGTCGTCCTGGTGCATGGCTGGCCCCTGAACCGCACGATCTGGTCCGAGGTCTCGCCCCGCCTCGCCGCCTCCGGATTCCGGGTGCTCGCGCCGGACTTGCCGGGTTTCGGCGAGAGCCCGCCGCTTCTGGGTCCCAGCCCTCGGGTGGAGGCGTACGCGGCGGAACTGGCGGCCTTCCTCGAAGGCTTCGGGCCGCATCGGTTCGCGGTCGCAGGTCACAGCTTCGGCGGGTACGTGGCGCTCGCCCTCGCCGAAATGAGCCCGCATCTAGTCGGAGGCCTCGGCCTCATCGCGTCGCGGACGGGCGCCGACAATGACACGGTACGCCGGGGTCGGCTCGAGACGATCGAAAAGGTCCGCGCGGGCGGGGCGAAGGTCCTCCTGCCAGGCCTCGCAGAGAAGCTCGTGGGCGCTCGTGGGGCGGTTCCGTGGCGGCCGCGGGCGGGCCGGATCATCGAGCAGGCGCGCGCCGAAGGCGTGATTGCGGGCCTCGCCGCGATGGCGGCGCGGCCGGACCGCACCGCCGTGTTCGACAAATTTTCCGGGCTGCGGCTCGTGGTCCACGGGAGCGCGGATGCTCTGATCCCGGTCGCGGAGGCGGCCCACCCATCAACGGGCCGGCCGCCGATCCGCGCGATCCTGCCAGACGTCGGGCACATGCCGATGTGGGAATCGCCCGAAGCGACGGCGGACGCGGTCGTCACGTGGTCGAAGGCGCTCCGGTCCTGAGCGGATTGTGTCGTTTCCCGATCACGTCGGGTCGCCGAAGGTCAGGTAGTGCCACGGCTTCCGGACTTGGTCCGTGAGGTCGATGAAGACGTGCTTGATCTGCGTGTAGTCCTCGAAGGAGAAGAGGCTGAGGTCCTTCCCGAAGCCGCTCTGCTTGTACCCGCCATGCGGCATCTCGCTCACGAGCGGGAGGTGTTCGTTGATCTCGACGGCCCCGAAGCGCAGCGCGTTCGCCGTGCGGTGGGCGCGCTGCACGTCCTTCGTCCAGACGGACGAGTACAGGCCGTAGACCGTATCGTTCGCCGCCTCGATCGCTTCGTCCTCGGCGGAGAACTTCTGGACGTTGACCACGGGTCCGAAGACCTCCTCGCGGGCGATCCGCATGGACGGATCCGTGTCGACGAACGCGGTCGGCTCGTAGTACCAGCCTTTCGCGAACGCCTTGTCGTTCGGCCGCTTCCCGCCCAACGCGAGCTTCGCGCCTTCGTCCTCGCCGATTTCCACGTACTTCTCGACCTTCTCCCGCTGCTTCTGCGAGACGAGCGGCCCGAGGTCCGTCGCCCGCATGAGCGGGTCGCCCATCCGCACGGTCTTGAGGCGCTCGAGGAACTTGTCTTCGAACTTCTTGTACGCCTTCTCGTGGACGATGAACCGAGCGGCCTGCGTGCAATCCTGGCCGCCATTGACCATCGATGCGGCGACGGCGCCTTCCGCGGCGGCCGCGATGTTCGCGTCGTCGAAGACGATGAACGGCGCCTTGCCGCCGAGCTCGAGGTGGAGCTTCTTCACGTTCGACTTCGCGGCTTCCATGATGTCCTTCCCGGTCGCCGTGTCGCCGGTCAGGGAGACCATGTCGACCTTGTCGCTCGACGCGAGCTCGTTCCCGACGACCGGGCCTGGACCCGTGATCAGGTTCACGACGCCGGCCGGAATTCCCGACTGCTCGACGAACTTTCCCAGTTCGAGGGTCGTGAGCGGCGTGAGGGACGCCGGCTTGAGGACCGCGGTGTTCCCGGCCGCGAGCGCCGGGGCGAGCTTCCAGATCGCCATCATGAACGGATAGTTCCACGGGGTGATCTGCCC
>VBMM01000273.1 GCA_005878415.1 Methanobacteriota archaeon | reverse complement strand
CCGCTCCGGTAATACAGCTCCGTCCAGAACACGCCGCTGTCGCCGGCGGTCCCGTGGGACGTGAAGTTCAGGCTCACGACCTGCTGGCTCGTGTACTCCGGGAGCGACGCCAGCTCCGATTCCGGGAGGCGGTCGGCGCCGACGGTGGCGAAGGGCGGGCTCGGCAGGACCCCGACCGGGCCGAAGTACACCGCCAAAACGAAGGCCGTCAGCGCGAGCGCGGCGAGGACGGCCGTCCTCCTCGACATGTGGAACCCCTTGCGCCGCGCACCGTCACGAAGGTACATAGCCCTTGTGTCGCTCCGGGACGAGCATCATAAGCCAGGATGAATAAAAATGTCCCCTCGGGCGGACGCGGACGCTCGAACCGGATCGCTCCGACCCCGCGTCGGGCGAATCGCGCGGAAAGCTTCATGTGAACGGCGACGCTCTGCGCGCGTCGGGCCGGTAGATCAGCGGAAGATCGCCTGCTTTGCAAGCAGGAAGTCCTGGGTTCAAATCCCAGCCGGTCCATCCATTGACGGATCGGGACAGCGTCTAACGGCGACGCCTCTTGATCCGATGGGAGGGCCCGTGGCCTACGCGGCGACGGGCGCGCCGTCGCGCAGCGCGCGTCATCCGAATCTCCTTCTGCGCCATCGATGCGGGAGAATGCTACCGCTATTTGAACCAAAGCTCTCGGGAATCCGGATGCAACGGACAAATTCAGAGTAAAAATGTCAAGGGGCCCGCGGTTGGCGGGCCGTGCTCACGCGACCGTGATGTGGCCGAGGACCGGCGTGAAAGTCCAGGCGCTCGAGGCCATCACGATCGACCGGGACAGGTCGATGTCCACGGTCAGCGTCGTCGTGCTGCCGGAGCGGATCTCGAACGGCGTCGTCGTCTTCAGCTCGCCGGACGGCACGGAGAATGTGACGGTCGTGCCGTTGGTTAGCTGGCCGGTCGCGCTGCTCACGACGATCCGGATCTGCGTGTACTTGCCCGGCGCGAACCGAGCGTTCGCGAGCAGCTCGGAGATGTTCACGAGGGACGCCAAGTCGACCGTCGTCCGGGCCAGCGTGACGTTGTGCCAGCCGACGTCGTCCGCCTTCCCGGCCTCGTGGGCCCAGACCTCGGTGAAGGTCACGTCCACGTGGGCCCAGTCGCCGACCGCGTCCATCACGCGGACGTCCAGCTCGCCTTCGTACAGGTACACGTAGGCGGCGAATCCGCCGAGGACGAGGGCCGCCGCGAGGACGAGGGCGATGAGCGCGCGTCGCATGTCCATCCTCCGAGCGTCCGGTTGCATCGGTCCGCCATAAGGCTTGTTGAACGGCCATCGAAACGCGAGAGACGAGAATCGTTTATGGCCCTCGGACGGTTCGAGGGGGCGATGCGGATGCCCCGAGCCGCACGGGCGTACGATGCCGGATACATCGCGATCTACAGGTCGGGCGTCCGCTTCAGCGACACGTCGAGACCGACGACGGCCCTCGTGCGATTCGTCGACCGGACGCATCCCGCCGGCCGTGCGCTCGAACTCGGATGCGGGGAGGGGAGGGACGCGATCTTCCTCGCGAGGCGTGGCCTCCAGGTCACCGCCATCGACGCCTCGTCATCCGCGTTGTCCCGCGCCCGCGAGCGCGCACGAGAGGAGGGCGTCCGTGTCCGCTTTTCCCGCGGCGACATGACCGGCCGCCAGCCGTTCCGCAGCGGGACGTTCGATCTCGTCGCCTCGATCGACGCGTTCCATCTGGCGACGGGGTCCCGCGACCGCGCGCGCCACTTTCGAGAGGCGCACCGACTCCTGAAGCCCGGCGGTCTCTACTTCTTCTGCAATCACACGGCGAGGCGGCCCCGGATCAGCGCGGGCCGCGGGAGGGACACGATCTGGGTCGACGCGCCGGACGGCGGGCGGGAGATCCTCGTCCCCCGCGTCCCGTACGCGGTCCTGACGAAGGACGGATATGCGCGGGCGATCCGCGATGCGGGCCTGACGATTCGGACGGCGCGGTTCACCCGGTCCTTCCCGATCCAGGACGACGTCGCCCTGATCGTCGGGGCCAAACCCCTCGCTTCCCGTCGGATCTAGACGCCTGCGTAGAGGCGGTCCGCGAGTTCGTGCGGCAGCCCCGCCTTGCGAATCTCGCCGGCGACCGCGTCGATATCGTACGGCACACGGCGCACGTCGAACGTCCGGCGGGTGAGGTCGAGGACGCCCCA
>VBMM01000272.1 GCA_005878415.1 Methanobacteriota archaeon | reverse complement strand
TCGCCTCCGCGACGATCTTCATCGATCTCGTCCTCACGCCGTACCGACCCTCCGTCTGGCATCTCCTCGGCGCGCTCGCGGCGGTCGCGTTCCTCGTCTGGGCCGCGAAGGAGTACGCCACGCGGCTCTGGGACCGCCTCCCGTCCGGCACGCCGCGCTCCCCGCGCGTGTACGCGATCGCGGGATTCGCGTTCATCGGCGGCTCCTTCCTGATCTACGGCGGCGGTCCCGCGCTCGGCGTGTACCCGATCGTCACGCTCTGGGAAGGAGCGCTCGTCGTGTTGGCGGCGATGTTGCTGATCCGCCGCACGTCGGGAGATCCGCGGTGGGCGAAGCAGCGCTTCGCCTTCGTCGGCGGCGTCATGGGCTTCCTGATCGTCCTCGCGGGGTTCCTGGAACTCGCCGGTTGGCGCGGAATGGGCGTCGTCGCCGCGGCCTTTTCACTCTTGTTGGTCCGATGGTACCGCCGCGCGCCGTCGGTCAGCGTCCCGGAAGCGGCCCCGGCGACGGGATCCCTCGTCGGCTGATGATCGGGACTTTGGTGTCGGCTAGCCGCCCAGCTCGATGATGATTTTCTTCCCCGCCTTCGAGACGAGCACCGTTTCGTCTCCCCGCAGATGAAGGCTGCGCTCGATATCCGTCGGAATTCGGAGGACCGTCCCGCGCCCACTCCGCGAGAGTTTGCGCCGCAGCTTGAGCGGCTCGCCCCAGATTCCGAGCCGGCGCGCGACCCGAATCATCCGCTGACTCTGCTCCTCGGGAATGAACTCCTCCCCGCAGGCGGCACACCGAAGCCCCTGCTCCACGAACGTATAACCCTCGATCTCGGAGGTGATGTCGTCGGCAGGGACGAGCCTCCGCTTGCCGCAATTGGGACATCGCATCGCTCGACTATCCCTCGGATCCCGTGATGACAAAGACCTCATCGTACTCGGCGTCGTACACGACCACCAACTTCTTGTGTCCTTTCTTTCGGACGAAGATTTCCCACTTTCCCTTTCCGACACGTGGAACCCTGTGCGCGGCGCGCAACGCCTCCCTCAAATCGGCTTGATCCCAGTCCCATTTCCTCATCCACGTGTTCCGGAAGTGCTTGCTCACGTACACGTGGACCTCGTCGATGTCGAACGGGAGCAAAGTGGTTCACTATCTTATGTAATGAGTTTCATCTATATGAAGGTTGAGACGAGGTCAGAGAATCCCTGGCATTCGGAGCTTTCACGGACCCCATGGTATCGTTTAGTTATGGGGTTTCGTGTCGTGGCGGACATGCCAACCGCCGCAGACTTCCGGGACATCTACGAGTACAACTGGCGGGTCCTCCGCGACTACTGCGACGCGCTCTCCGCACTGCCGGAGGAAGCCGTCCTCAAGAATCGCGAAGCGACCTACCAGTCGATGAAGAACATCTTCCACCACATCGTCAAGGTCCACGACGGCTGGCTGAACGTCTCCGCCCAGGACGACTCCCCGGACCCGAAGGTCTACGACGGCGACTTCGACGCCCTCCCGACGATGGCGAGCGTGCGCGCCTACATGGAGAAGGTGATCGCGAAAGAACAGTCGTTCCTCGCGTCGTTGCAGGACGGCGATCTCGACCGGCCCGTCCAGGCATGGTGGAAGAAGCGACCGCACCCGCTGCGGGACGCGCTGATGCAGGTCACGTTCGAGCAGGCGCATCATCTCGGCGAGCTGATCGCCCTCTTTTGGCAACAGGATGTCGAGCCGCCGGAGATGACGTGGATCGATGTCCGCACGGCAATCGCGGAGATCCCCGGGAACGCGGCCAGGTCGCCGCTCCAGGAGGCCAGCTCGCGCACGAACCGCGACTCGAAGGCGAGGAGCGCGTCCATGATCGGGTACTTCATGTCCTCGCTTCCGGCGCCGCGGACGACCGCCGCCGCAACCGTCTCGGTCCCGCGGACGAACAGGATCGTGTATGCCCATGTCCGTGCGCAGGGTCGAGGAGTAGTGCCGGAGGAGCACACCGCCTCGCGTCATCACGAACAGCTCTTCGATGCCGACCGAGGGCGATACGCCGAGCCCCAGCATGTCCGAGAGACGGGCCCCGACGTGTCGCATCTCGATCTTCACGAGGCCGATGTTCGCGGACTTGCTGAAGTAGCAGAGCAAATTCATCTCGCTCGCCCCGAGGCGCATGACCGCGACCCCAGATACGGGACCTTCGAGGAGGACGATCGGCGGGCCTGGGAGGGAGAGCGTCTCGAAGACGTTGTCCGCGGATCGCGCGATTAGCGTGGCCATCGCCGCGAGGACGTCGACCTGTTCGCGTTGCCCGCCGTTCCCTGCCACCGTGAGGCCGCTCTCGTCCGCGATCACGGCTCCGAGGACCCCGGGCGCACGGCGGCTCAGGTCCCGTAGGACGCCTTCGAGGTCGCCCCGCAGGTCCGGCTCCTCATCGGAGACGAGCGGGACGTCCACGCGGCGCGGGCTACTTCGGAGCATCACCGGTCCCCTCCGTCGAAGCGTCGCGGGCCCTCGTCCGGATCGATGCCGCCCGCTTCAGGAGTCGGTATCCCCCGCGCGGCCTCGGTCGGACGACGAAGAAGATTTCGATTGCGCCGTACAAGAAGCCTCCCAGCCAGACGAACACGATGATCGTGGATGCGAACGCGACCGTGAAGGCCGCCAGGAACCGCTCGAGCCTCTCGGCGAGGATGAACATCCTCGCGCGGCGCACGTCCTTGTTCATGCGGCGGAACGTGACGAAGGTGGTCGCCACGACCAAGAATGTGGCGAGGATGACGCCCTGCAATGTGACGGCGATCGCCTGAGCAACCAGGTCTGCCAAGGGCAACCGTCTCCGAGTGGAGGCGCCAGGCGCCTTAATTGTTCCGGGATGAATGTTTCGTTTTGGAACATTCGGGATCCCCTTCGCGGCCAGGCGCTCAACACAACCCAGCAGCCCGCCACAGCCGCGTCAGAGGAATAGGCGACTCGTCATCGCTTGCAGCCCGGCGAACTCCCCGATGTCCCCGGTCCATTCGGCCATCAGCGGGCCGTACCGCCGTTCCGCGCGCTCGAGGAAGATCCGCATCTCGTCGCGGATGTCCGCGCGCGCGGTCCCCATCACCGCGACGGCCAGGATGAACTTCGGGCTCCGCTCGATGACGACCGTCTTGTCGCCGAGCTCGAGCCGCCGTAGCTCGTCCGTGCCTTCCGCGAAGGAGACGCGGGCGAAGTCCATGATCGCCGTCAGCATGCCCGCCATGACGTCCGGATCCGTGTTCGCCTCTTCCGTGCGGGAGGCGTGGCTCAGCAGGACCCCGGATCCTTCGATCACGAAGACGTCCTCGACGAGTTGGCCTTCTTTCGCGGGCAGCTCGAGCGGCTCGTAGTCCCGCTCCAGCATGGACGCGATCGGCTCCGTGAGGGACGTCAGGTCCGCGCTGACCAAAAGGACACCGCCTCCCGACGTCGCTAGGTCCCGCACGGCGTGCAGGCAGCGGACGAGTCGGTCCGCGCCCACGTAGCTCGCCATGTACTCCACGCCCTCGAGGGCCACCACGGCCGTCGGTTGTTTCGCGACGAACTCGCGCACGGCCCGCGTCAGCATCTCCGGGGGCATCGGTGCCAATCGGTTCTGTCCCAGGGAGGAGGTCAGCCAGATGATCGCGGTGGCCGGGAGGTCATAGGCCTCCCGGACCTCGACCGGAGAGCGCCGCGTGATCACGAGCCCGGTCGACCCATGGCGCACCGCCTCGGCGAGGGCGAGGAACACGAGCTTCGGCCGTCGCTCCCGGAGGAGGTAGGCCCGGCCCCCTTTCAAGGCGAAGCGCCGCGGGAGCGCCACCGGCTCCTCCTTCTGGGGCGTCACGACGAGCATCTTGTACCGGACGACCGCGACCGCGAAGCAGACGGCCATCGCAAGCGCGGTGATGGTCAGGAAAGGCGGCGGATACAGGCCGAGGAAGATGCGCGAGTACATGTATGTCTCCGCACCGACCCCGTGGGCCACGACGCCGGCGGTCATCAGGATCGTCTGCTTCCGTACGACCGGGTCGTTGTTCCGGATCAGGGTGCGGATGAGGACGGCGA
>VBMM01000271.1 GCA_005878415.1 Methanobacteriota archaeon | reverse complement strand
ACGTCGAGATCATTTCGATCTTGATGGCGACCGCGACGGTCAAGGGCGGCCTGGTCGTCGGATATTACATGCACTTGCGCTACGAACCGAGGTGGCTTGCGTTCATTCCGCTGGCGGGCCTCGCCCTCGTGGCGGTCCTCGTCGCCGCACTCACATCGACGTCCGCCCATCCCTGAGCCAGAACGCTTCGACCCTCGACGCCCGCAGCGGCGTCGGAAGAGGATGGGCTCGACCGGATTCGAACCGGTGACCTTCGCTGTGTGAGAGCGATGTCATAACCGCTAGACCACGAGCCCGCGAGGCCGCGCTAAACATCCCGCGGTATAAATCTCCATCGAACTTCGCACGGTCCGAGGGCGCATCTCAAGAGTCTTTATTACCGCTGACCCGGATGGCGCCGGCCGGAGGCGACCTCGATGGCAAAAGAGGAGAAGAAGTCCGAAATGACGACGATCGCGAAGAAGCAGTTGGAAGGCCGCGGCTACGTGGTCTCGCTCTCCACGAACCGAGACGGCGAGAATCTGATCGGAAAGCTGAGGGTCAGCGAGGCGTCCACACATCGGACCGTCGCGAACCTCGTCAGCATCTGGAAGATCGACAACCTCGAATTAGTGTTCGGTGTCGATGCGGGCGAGGGGATCGCCAAGGATTTCATGAACCAGGCGATGAACCTCTTCGACCTCTTTCGGTACGTGATCCCGGGAGCCCAGACGAAGGAAGGATGAGAACGGACACGTCATCGTTAAATAGTGTCGGACTTCTGGAGTGCCGCCCCGATGGACTCCTCCAGCGTGCTCCTCGCTCTCGAGGAACAGAAGAAGTGGCGTGACCGCCTCAAGCGGATCCAGGACCGGATCGGCCAGCTCGATCGCAAGAGAGTGACCTTGTCGAAGGAGCTCGACCGCGTGCATAAGAAAATGGCGGATTGCAAGAATGTCCTGGGCAACGTCAATGGGTCGACGCTCACGCGCACGCCCGGACGGCCCGCACCGCCGATCATTCCAGGTCGATGAGATGTCGGCGATCCAGGCGGCACAGAAGGAGCTCGATCAGTGGCAGCAGAAGGAGCGCCGAATCCTGGACGCCCTCGCCGGCGTCGACGGAGAACGCCGCCGCCTCAACGAAGAGCGGGCAAAGGTGGAGCAGCAGGTCCTCTACTACGACTCCCTCACCCGCGAGATGAAGCGGGAACTCGGACGTCCCGGCCTGTCGAGCCTCCTCTCCTCGTTCCGTCGGCCCTAGGGGGACTGGCGTGCGCGTCACCGTCGGCGGTGATCCCCGAGAGCTCCGCACCGTGTGGCTCGACGACGGACTCGTGAAACTGATCGATCAGCGATACCTCCCGTTCGATCTCCGCGTATTCGAGGCGAAGAACCTGGAGGAGGTCGCCGTCGCCATCGAGGACATGGTCGTCCGCGGTGCACCCGCGATCGGTGCGACCGCGGCGTACGGCATAGCGCAGGCCGGCCTGCAAGGCGTCGACCTGAAGGAAGCGGGGGATCGCCTGCGGAAGACGCGGCCGACGGGCAACGACCTGTTCTACGCCATCGAGTACATGCGAAAGGCGCGCGCGTCGGGGGACGACCTCGTCGTGGCGGCCGACCGATACGCCCAGGAGGACATCGATCGCTGCCGCAAGATCGGCGAGCACGGGGCGAAGCTGATTCGGAACGGGATCCGCATCCTGACGCATTGCAACGCGGGCGCCCTCGCGACGGTCGACTACGGCACGGTGATGGCGCCGCTGCGCGTCGCGAAGGAACAAGGCCGCCACTTCTTCGTCTACGTCGACGAGACACGCCCGCGGCTCCAGGGCGCACGCCTCACCGCGTGGGAGCTGCTCCAGGAGGGAATCGACCACGCGATCATCACGGGCGGGGCGGCGTCCGCCTTCCTCGGCCGCGGCGAGGTCGATCTCGTCCTCGTCGGCGCGGATCGGATCGCGGCGAACGGCGACACCGCGAACAAGATCGGCACGTACGGGAAGGCGGTGGTCGCGAAGGAGAACCGGGTGCCGTTCTACGTCGCGGCACCGACGAGCACGATCGACTTCGACCTGGCATCGGGCGACAAGATCCCCATCGAGGAGAGATCGCCGCAAGAAGTCCTCCACCTCGACGGCCATCCGATCGCCCCGAAAGAGAGCCCCGCCCGCAACCCCGCGTTCGACGTGACACCGGCGAAGTACATCACGGGGATCATCACGGAAGAGGGCATCGTGAAGCCGGGCGAACTCCGATCCGGCGCGGCGAAGACGCCGCGGAAGAAAAC
>VBMM01000047.1:1130-13504 GCA_005878415.1 Methanobacteriota archaeon | reverse complement strand
CGCCTCGATGTACTTCTTCGCGTTGTCCCACGCGCCGCCACCCGTGTTCAGGACGAGGGCCATCAGGATACCCGCGATCGTGCCGACCATCAGCGTCCCGCCGAGCGCCTCGCCCTTCCCGAGGGTTGGAGTCACAAAGACGAACCGGAAGAACAGCCCGACCGCGACGGGCGTGGCTACGGCCAGGAGGCCGGGGACGACCATCTCCCGCAACGCGCTCCGTGTCACGATGTCGACGGACCGCGCATAGTCCGGCTTCGAGGTCCCCGCCATGATGCCAGGGTTCTCGTGGAACTGGTCGCGCACGTCCTTGATGATCGCCCAGGCCGCGCGTCCCACCGCGCGGATCGCGTACGCGCTGAACAGGAAGACCAGCGCGGCCCCGATCATGCCTCCGATGAACGTCTCGGGGTGGACGAGGTCCACGCTCGTCGTCCCGACCTCCTTGAGGTAGGCGTTGAACAGGAGGAAGGCGGCGAGTGCGGCGCTGCCGACCGCGTAGCCTTTCGTGAGGGCCTTCGTCGTGTTGCCCGCGGCGTCGAGCTTGTCCATGTTCCGACGCGCCTCCTCGGACATGCCGGACATCTCGATGATCCCCGCGCCGTTGTCGACGATCGGTCCGAAGGTGTCCATCGCGAGGATGTACGCCGCCGTCGAGAGCATCCCCATCGTCGCGATCGCGGTGCCGTACAGGCCACCGCCGTTGATGCCGGTGGACTCTCCGAGGGCATACGCGATGAGAAGCGCCCCCGACACGACGATGATGGGCAGCCACGTCGCCTCGAGTCCGACCGAGAAACCGGCGATGATGTTCGTCGCGGGACCCGTCTCGGAGGCCCGGGCGATCTCCTTGACGGGGCGGTACTTCGCCTCCGTGTAGTACTGCGTGATCCAGACGTACAGGAACGCGGTGATCATGCCCGCGATCCCGCACGCCCAGTACCGAATCCACGTCAAGGGGTCCGCGCCGCTCGAGGCCGGCGGCTGCAGCATCGCCCATGCCGCCACGCCGAACAGGATCGCGGCGAGGACCGTCGCAACGAGGTAGCCGCGGTTCAAGGCGGCCATCGGCGATTCCTCCTCGCGCGCCTTCACGACGTATACGCCAACGACGCACGCGAGCACTCCGAACCCACGCGCCACGAGGGGGAAGATAATGCCCGGCACTCCGAAGAGCGGGAAGAGCAGGACCCCGAGGATCATCGCCCCGATGTTTTCCGCCGCGGTCGACTCGAACAGGTCCGCGCCGCGCCCCGCACAATCGCCCACGTTGTCCCCGACGAGGTCCGCGATGACCGCCGGGTTGCGAGGATCGTCTTCCGGGATGCCCGCTTCGACCTTGCCCACGAGATCGGCGCCGACGTCCGCGGCTTTCGTGTAGATCCCTCCGCCGAGTTGCGCGAACAGCGCGACCAGGCTGGCACCGAACCCAAACCCGACGATCGAAAGGATGAGCTTCCGTTGGTCGCCTTCGATTGGGGGAATCCCCGCTCCGTACCCGTAGTACAGGAGAGACACGCCGGCGAGGGAGAGGGCAACGATCGAGAGGCCGGAGACGGCTCCGCCCCGGAGGGCTATGACGAGCGCTTCATTGAACGACTTCAACGATCCGGCGGCGGAGCGGACGTTCGAACGGATTGCAATTTGCATGCCGATGTACCCTGAGAGCGCGGACAAGGTTGCGCCGAGGGCGAAACCCCCGGCGGTCTTGAGGCCGAGTTCCGCCGCGTCGTTCGCGCCGCTCACGGCTTTCTGCGCGAAGATGGCCGCCGCGAAGACGATCGCAAGGGGTCCCGCGATGATTACAATGGCCTTGTATTGCCGCCGCAGGAAGGCCCGGGCGCCCTGTCGGATCGCGTCCGCGATTTCCCGCATGCGGTCGGAGCCGGTGTCGCGACGCAGGACGTCGCGCGCGAGGATCCCGGCGAACCCGAGGCCCGCCACGATCGCGAGGGGGATCACCCAACTCAGGTCCACCTGGGCCACCCGATCGCGTCCTCCTCCGACTTCCCGGCGGCAAACTCCTCAAGGTATATAGGCTTTGATAGCCCGCTCACGCGCCGAACTTCTCCGCGCGGCCGGCGAGGTCGATGAGGAGGTTCATGACGTCCTGCCCTCGGAGGCGGCCGAGCGCGCCCTGGGCCGCGCTCCGCTCGTCGAAGGCGACCACCGCGTCCACGCGCACGCCCTCGCCGAACAGCGTGAGGGGCACCGGGTCGCCCGAGTGGTCTTTCGCCGCGACGGGCGTCGAATGGTCGGCGGTCATCGCGACGACGACGTCGGCGGGGAGCGTCGGCTTCAGGTGGCCCATCATCGCATCGAGCCGCTCGATCACGTGGATCTGTCCGCTTTTGCGATCATGTCCGTGTCGAGGCCGCCCGTGGCCCCCTTCACGTCGAGGACGTCGATTCCAAAAGCGCGGAACATCCCGCGGATGAGGGCGACGCCCGCGATGCCCGCCGCTTTGACGTGGAGTCGCTCCGGAATCGGAGGGAGATCCGGGTACACCCCGGCACCGCGCAGGACGATGGCGTTCGCGGGGGGCTCGCCTTTCGCCAGGCGAGAGCGGTTCACCGGATGGTCCTTGAGGATCTTGTGGGCCTGCTTCGTGAATGCGTTGACCGCCTTCGCCGTCGCCTTCGCGGCAGATTCGAGCGGTTCTGCCTGTCGGACTTCCTCGCCGATGGCGTGCGGGTCCGTGTCCGTGACCTTCGGCGAGAGCCCTCGGCCCCGGAGGACCAGCGCCGCCCGGTGCTCGGTGCCGGCGCGGAACATCACCTTGACCCGTCCGAGCTTCATGCCGTCGAGCGCGTCCGCCAGCTTCGCGGTGCCCTCGTGGATTCGTCCCGCGCGGCGATCCGTGATCCGCATCTTCTCGTCGACCGTGGCGAAGTTGCCCCGGAAGGCGATGTCGCCCGGCTCGAGGTCGATCCCCACGCCGGCGGCTTCGAACGGGCCGCGGCCCGTGTACACTTCGCGCGGATCGTAGCCGAAGAGCGCGAGATGGCTCGTGTCGCTTCCGGCGGGGACGCCCGGGCCGATCGGATCGACGAGCCCATTCACCCCGTTCGCTGCGAACCAATCGAGGTTCGGTTTGCGCGCGGCCTCGAGAGGCGTCTTGTGCCCGAGCTCGGTGAGCGGGCGGTCGCCGAGGCCATCGAAAATCACGAGCAGGATCCGGCGTGCATCCATTCCGCGGCGCGGAAGGACCCCTCCATAGATATGTCTTTGGTGGAAGCTCGCAAGCCGTTTCGCGCGTCGAAACCTATTTCCCCGTCCCGGGCCGTTGTCTTCCGGAGGGAAGTCGGATCCTGGGAATCCTCTGTCCGTCGTGTGGGGTGTCGAATCTCCCCGAGTACCGTTTTTGCCTGCGCTGCGGGGCGGACCTAGCGGCTGTTCGTCTCCGTTCCGCTCTCGGGTCGGGCTACACGGGGAACGATGACCCCACGGCGGCGGTGCCACCCCCCTCGCCGGGTTCGCAATCCGCGGGCCGCAAACGACTGATTGTGCTCGTCGTCTGTCTCGTTTCGGCAGCGCTGGTTCTCGTTGTCATCGCGGCAGATTTGATCCTTCGGCAGCAGGCGACGATGTCGCAACCGAACCCGCTTCCTCCGTCCTCGGGGTATGGCGTCTACCTTTTCGTCGACGAGGTCACGCGGCACAGCACCCTTGCCGGACGAGCGCCGACGAACGGCTACTGGCTTCAGGTCTACATCACGGCGCGCAACACGGGCCCGACCCCATTATCACCGACGTACCGGGACTGGGAGGCTCGTGATGCGACCGGGCTCTTCTCCGCCCAGCCGGTTCAATCTCTGTACGGTTCCGAGACGCTCTATCCGAGCCAGTACACCACCTACTGGCTGCGGTTCGATTTGAACGCGGCGTTCCAACCGGATCGGGTCGTGCTCGCGCTGTCGAACGGTCACGAGCTCGGGGTGCCTCTCGTCGGGGGGCCACGGCGTCTTGGCATCCTCGTGGGCCGCTCAGGAGACGGGACCAATTGGACGATGACCATCACGTCGCGACCGGCCGGCTTGACAGCCTCGGGAACCATGGTCACGGTGCTCAACGCGACCGGCGAGACGGCCCTTGCAGCCACGGCTTTGTCGGCCCTTACTTACTCGACGGTTCGCGTCGTTTATGTGCCTGCCGGGAATGGGACCTATGTCTCTGTTGCAGATCGATTGCTGTTCGGTACCATCGCTTATCCGGCGGGTTACAGCTACCGGATCTCAGATAGCACGACCGAGTTGGTCAACGGCACATTCTCGGGATAGGCGATTGTGCGGCGTCCCAAGCTTCGTCTCTCGCGGATGACGGGAGCGGCTAGACGCGGACGACTGTCACGGGCATTCCGGGCGTCGCGTCGAACTGGGAGGCCGCATTCGACTCGCGCCGGGAGATCTCGAGAAATCCGCTCGAAGACAACGTCGCGAGGAACTCGCCCAGAGCCACGAGGCCGTACGTGCGCACGAACGGGACGGTGAGTTCATATCCGCCGATCGTCACGTGGAGGCGGTCGCCGAACGACCACGTCGCCTCCGCGAGGGAGCGCGGGATGTTCGTCACGACGTTTCCGAAGCGGTCGTACGTGATCACGACGCCCTCGAATCCCCCTTTGTGCTTCTTCGGTTCCCCGAAGTCCAGATCGACGAAGTCGCGCACGACCGGCCCGACGTCCTTCACCTTCGTGCCCGTCATGAGGTGTGCGGCCGCGGGGGCGAACAGGTCACGGCCGTGGAAGGTGTCCGAGAGCTCGGGGCGTCCGAGCTTGCGGTTCGTCAGATCGCGGACCTCCTTGAGGCCGAGCCGTCGGGCCGCGGGCACCAGGAGCCCGTTGTCCGGGCCCACGAGGTACGCGCCTTCGCAGACGCACACGATGCTCCGACGCTTCGTCCCGACGCCCGGGTCGACGACGCCCACGTGGGCGGCGAACGGGTAGTACGGCACCGCGCAATACAGCACGTATGCGCCGTGCCGGATGTCGTGCGGCCGGACGTTGTGGTCGAGGTCCACAATTGTCAGGTCGGCGTCGACGGAGAGGATCGCTCCCTTCATCGCCCCAACGTACTCGCCGAGTCCGAAATCCGTCGTGAGTGTGATGATGCCGCCCATGTCCAGTCCCCCTCGCTACCGCATGCGCTTCAGCCCTTCCTTGATCCGCGAGATCTCCCGCTTCCGTCGTTCGAGTTCCGCCTCGGCCTTCGCCGCGCGCGCCTCGCGCTCCTTCGCCTTCGCCTCGCGCGCCTTCAGTTCCGAGCGAGCCGCGGTCGCGGTCGCCCGGTCGGCGTTGAGTCGATCCCGTTGTTCGGCGAGCTTCGCTCCCCGATCCTCGAGCGCCTTGCGCTGTGCCGCAGCGGCCGCCTCGCGACGCTTCGCCTCGGCGTCCAGGCGCGCCTCCCGTTCCTGGAGCGCCGCCTCCTGATTGTCCAGTTCGGCGGCCCGTCGCTTCAACGTCTGCTCGCTCCCTTGTGCGGACGCTGCGAGTTCCTCAACCTCCGCCTCACGTGCGTCGATTGTCGCGAGCTTCCTCCGCTGATCCTCGTTCGCCTTCGCCTCGCGCCGCGCGATCGCGTCATCCCGCTTCTCGAGTTTCGCCTTGTCCTGCTCGATGTCGGCCTCGGCCTTTTCCAACGCGGCTTTGCGCGACTCGATATCCTGGAGGTCCGACAAGAAAGCCGTCTCCTGTTCTTCGAGGGTGGCGCGGAGGGATTCCAACGAGTCGGATTCCACGGCGAGGGCGCGCTCCTTCGCCGCAACGTCCCGTTCCCGCCGCTCGAGTTCGGAACGGTTGACGTGTGCCTCCTGCTCCATCGCCGTGCGCTGGGATCGGAGATCCTCCTGGGCGACCTCGAGCGCATCGGAGCGTTCGACGAGCTTCGCGGCCGTGGCCTCCGAGGATCGCTCGCCTTTCGTCAGGGCTGCCTCGTGCCGTTTCACCGCGGCCTCCCGTTTCGCGAGGTCGCGCTCGAGGGAATCACTCGAACGCAAGCGCTCCTGGGCCGCGCGCTCGGCGCGGAGAAGCTTGAGGGCATGATCTTTGAGGCGGTTGCGGTTGGCGGAGAGGTCCTCCTCGACCTGGGCGATCTGTCGTTCGCGCCGCTCGAGTTCCTTGGCATGCGCCGCGATCTGCCGCTGCCGGCGTCGAACGTCCACCTGTCGTTCGCGCGCCTCCCGCTCCTCGGCGGCGACTTTTCGATCCCTCGTCGTGAGGTCCTTCGCCACTTGCCGCATCCGCTTCGTCGCCCGCCCGAGTTCGTCGCGTCGGTCGTCGAGGCCCGCGTCTTCGGCCTCGACCGCCTCCGCGTGCTTGTCGACTTTCGCCGCCTCTGCGCGCAGTTTGGCCGCTTGGCCGTCGAGGTCTTTGAGCCGGTTCGCGACCGTCTTCTCTCGGTCGACCAGCGCGGCCTCCCGCTCCGCGAGGGACGCGTCGTGATCGCGAAGTTTCCCCTCCCACTCGCGGGACGACTGCTCCCGAAGGTTCAGCTCCCGCTCCCGTTGCTCCGCCTCTGCCAGGCGTGCGTCGAATAGCTTGCGAGCCTCCGTGATCTTCTCGGTCTCCTCTTGGAGGCTGCTGTAGAGCTCGTTCGCCTGTTTCCGTTCGCGATCGAAGGAACCGTCGCGTGAATCGAGTGCGGCCTCGCGATCGTGCAAGGCGGTCTCCCGGACCGCGAGCTCCCGTTCGATGGATGCGGCCCGCGACTCCCGATCCGCGAGACCCTTCCTCTGGGCCTCGACCTCGGCCCTTGCCCTGCTCGATTCCATCGCGAGGAGCTTCTTCTGCGATTCGACCTCCACGGATTCGGACGCGTTGCGCGCTTCGAGCCTCTGCATGATCAACGCGCTCGCCTCCTTGACCGCGGCAAGCTCGGAGCGCAGAGCGTCGAGTTCCCGCTGCCTCAGCCCGCTTCGTTGAGACTCCTGCTCCAGCTCCCACTTCCGGCGGTAGAGCTCCTCTTCCCGCTCGATGAGACTCTTCTCCTGGTCCCGTCGGACATCGAGATCCCGGGTGTACGCCTCGCGCTCGGCGGCTTCCGCTGCGGCGACCTGCGTGAGGAGCGCGTCCGAGTCGCCGATGCCGTCCACGGAGGCGTCGGGGTAGCTACGCTGCAGCTGCTCGATGCTGATCGAGGAGTGGCCGTAGTCGTAGGTGCGCACCTCGAGTTGGGCCCTCGAACTCGTCGCGTCCTTGAGGATCTCCGGCACCGCCGGTCGGCCGGCGAGGTCCACGGACGATCGGTGCTCCGCGAGGACGCCGTCGCCGTCCCGGAGGACGAGCACCCCCTCGGAGGGCACGTCGCCCCGGAATACGGACGTCTTGAGGAGCCCGTTGAACTTCATCGCCCGGAGCTCCTCGAGGATCGACCGGATCGTCGCGGCCCCCCCGTCGGCGATTCGTTCCACTCGACCGGGAGGGACCTCCATGGCGCGCGCCCAAGATTGTTATCACGTTAAGAAACTTACCGTGAGATTCTACTCCATGAAACAAAATCCAGGTCCCGATCGAATCGTTGAGGCGGCACGAAGGAACTGTCGCCGTGCGACCGGGGTCAACCTCGAACAAGGTCAACCCGCGCCCGGGGCGACAACGATTTTCTAGGACCACCGCGATGGTGTGGCCGCGTTCATGATGACAAGAGGGTCAGCCGACGCCTGTCGTGACGACCCCTATGAGTGCTGAAACGCACGCGCGCGGCGATTCCGTAAGCCTCGGGGCGACGAAATCAGCCGTGATACCGGGTCCATAACGCCTTTAGACCGGGAAGGGTGAAACCACGTGTCGAGGCCCTCCATGGACCGCTCCCGTCGATTCCGTCCGCTCGCGATCGCGATGACCGTCCTGCTCCTCGCTGGCATCGCCCTAATTGCGGTGCCGCTGCGCGCCTCCGCGGGCACCGCCATCGTCTTCAGCGAAGACTTCGAGAGCGGGCAGATCTCCCCGAGCTGGGAGGTCCGGGACACGAACCCGCTGGCGGGCATTGACACCTGGGGGATCTCGAGCTACCGGGTCCACGGCGGCAACTTCAGCGCGTGGTGCGCGGAAGTCGGAACCCAATCGGTCGGCGGTCAGAACAACTCGGACGTCCACCTGTACGACGACGAGATGCAGGCGGACTTGATCGTTAACCTGAGCGCGAACGGGTTTGTGAGCCTCACGCTCTCCTTCTACTATTACTCGCACACCGAGAGCGGTGGCGGCGACTGGATCCAGGCGTGGTACGAGGCGGGCGGCACGCAGTTCCCGATCTTCAACAACACGGGCGGCACCGGCAACAAATTCGACCTGGCGTCGGTCGCGGTACCCACGAATGTCGAGCGCCTGATCATCCGCTTCCACAGCGACAGCGCGAACCACGGCTTCGAGGGCGCCTATGTGGACGACGTCGTCTTGACGGGCTCGGAGAGCACCCCGCCCACGTCGAGCGTCTCCAGCCTGCCGGCGCTAACCAATGGCTTGCCGGCCCCGATCGCGTACACCGCGCAAGACAACGCGAACGCGAGCGGCGTGGCCTACGCGGAACTCTGGTACCGGCCCGGGACGTCCGGGAACTTCACCCTGTACACGACCCCCTCCGACCCGCTCGGCCAATGGATCACGCGATCGATCCCGTTCGACGTAACGTTCGCCTCGGGAGACGGCTACTACGAATTCTACACGATCGCGGTCGACCGCGCCGGGAATGCGGAGGCGCCCCCCGCGACCGCGGACGCATCGATGACGATCGACACGACCGCCCCGACGCTCACGGTCACCTCTCCAGCGGCCGGCGCGACGCTCGAAGGAACGGCGATGGTCACGTGGAACGCGTCCGACTCGCTCTCGGGCATCGACCATTACGAGGTGAGCGTCGACGGGGGAGCGTTCCAGAGCACCGGAGCGACCCCGTCCGCCTCGTTCGGCGATCTCGGAAGCGGGGACCACACCGTCACGGTGCGAGCCTACGACCGGGCAGGGAACGTCCAGAGCGCGAGCGTGACTTTCACCTTCGTCCCGAGCGCGTTCCCGTGGTGGCTAATCGCCATCATCGTGGCGGTGGCGGCGGGGCTCCTCTTGTTCTTCCTGTGGTGGAAGCGGCGGAAGGACGAGGAAGAGGAAGGTGGCAAGGTCGGTTCCGGAACGGAAGAACCCTCCGCTCACCCGCAAGAAACGTCCGGCACCGAACCGAAACCGGAACACGAGGCGCCTTCCGAAGAGCCGTCTCCGACGGAACCTCCGATCTCGCCCCCGTAGCACTCGACGTCAACGGGCTCAAGAAATGAAGGGGGCGGCCCCTGGAGGGACCGCCGTTCTGCGTTCCTAAAGGTAGGGTTCGACGCCGGTCATCTCGGCGACGAGGTCGGCCGGGATCGCTTCGTCGTCCGACAGGCCCCCGCGGAGGTTTCCGTTCAGGCCGCCGTTCGAGCGCTGCACCCCGACGAACCAGGGCGCGCGCAAGGTCGTGCCGCCGCACACCGCGACGACGTCCCCGAAGAAGAAGCCCGACGCGATCGTCTGGCCGCCGCTCAGCGTCACCGTCGCCGTCGCCATGCCACCCGCCGCGATGCTTAGGCTTGCGGGGCTCACAGCGACCCATTTCGTCCCGGACTGGGCTTGGGTTACGCTGAGGGCGCACGTCAGCGCGCCGCCGGTCTCGTCACGGAAGACGACGGACATCTCGCCATTCACGGGTTTGCCGCCGGTCGAGACCCCGAAGCTCACGGACGACGGAGACAGGGTCGCGGGCGTACCGTCCGCGGACGCGACGTTAATCCGTCCTCCCCCGCGGGAGAGTGGACTCGTCAGCGGGTTGCCGGGCGGGGCCGGATTCTTCACCGGCCTGTCCGCGGTGTTGACCAGGGCCGACTTCACCTGCTGGGGCGACCAGCCGGGGTGGGAGGCCAAGAGCAGCGCGGCGGAGCCCGCCGTGTGCGGCGTCGCCATCGACGTCCCGGAGAAGAATGCATACTCCGGTTCGTAGTCCGCGTTGAAGACGCTGGAGAGCACGTTGACGCCCGGCGCCGTGATGTCCGGCTTGATCAAGAACGTGTACGGCGTCGGCCCGCGGCTCGAGAAGCCGGCGAGGAAGTCCGCGTTCGACGTCACGACCTCGACGATCGTCGTGCCATCGACCGTGACCTCGGCTCCGTCGTTCGCCTTGAGGGTCGCGCCGTCCGGGTTGGACACCATGGCGGCGGGGATCGTCGGGTGATGGATCCCGTCGGCCCCCATCGCGGTCGGGTCCCCGAGGACGTTGTTGATGATGAGGGCGCCGACGGCGCCCGCGTCCTGGGCGTTCTGGATCTTCGTGCCGAACGTGCACGTGCCGCGGTTGATGACCGCGATCTTGCCGCTGACGTCGTTCGTGATCGCGGTGCAGCCCTGCGCGGGCGTCGCGACCGCGAGGTGCGCGGTGACCGCGGGATTGTAGTTCTTGAACTGGCCGATCGCCGCGCCGATCGTCGAGCCGCCGAGCGTCACCGTGATGCCCATGTAGTGCGGGTCGGTGCTGGCGCCGGCCGTGATGACGTTCGCCGCGGATCCGGGAGATTCGATTGTCATCGTGCCGGGTCCCGAGTTGCCCGCCGCGACCGCCGCGACGACGCCCGCGTCGACCGCTGCGTTGAGGGCGTCCGCCAGGAGGTCATGCGGACCTTGGACGCCGCCTCCGATGCTCAGGTTGATGACGTCCATCCCGTCGATGACGGCCTGCTCGACCGCCTCGAGGATGTCATGGCTGAAGGCGCTCCCGCCCTTCTGGTAGAAGCCGACCCCCATCCCGGGGAAGACGTCGTAGTCGTACAGGGTCACGCCGGGCGCGACGCCGCTGAGGAAGCCCATCGTGTTCGCCCCCGCGGGTGCGAGGTCGAGCATCGTGTCTCCGACCTTGACGGGGCCTTCGATCTTGCAGCCGCCGATCGTCCCGGCGACGTGCGTCCCGTGGGTGGCCACGATCGCCGTCCCGAACGGAAGGCCGCTGAAGAAGAGTCCTCGGTGCACGACGGGGTTGCTCGCGCGGCAGCTCGAGATGAACGGATGCGTGTCGAGGATGCCCGTATCGACCACGCCGACCTTGATCGCGGCGAGATCGCCATAATCCGGCGTCCCGGTGAGGTCGACCCCCAGGCCGGCCCAGACCGCGGGCGCGTGGATCAACGGCAACGAGACGTCCATCGAGGGTTTGTAGAGCCAATCCGTGACGACGTCGTTCACGCCGGGGCCTCCCTTCAGGGTGTCCGGCGCGACGCCGTTCAGCTGGACCGCCATGCCGTTGAGGACGTACGAGTACTCTGCGAGGACCTCGACTTGCGCGACGTTCGAATGCATCCAGGCCCGGAAGTTCGCGTGCGAGTTCGCGAGGAAGTTCGCATACGCCTGCGGCGCCGGATCGTGCGCGTTCAGGTGCTTGCCCGCGTCCGGTTTCGTCTTCAGGTAGCCGGGAATGCCTCCGTTATACGTGGACACCGCCGGGTCCGTGAACTGGATCACGGCGTACTCCGGCGTATCGGAACTCGCCGGCTTCGTCACGCGGTCCGCGTTCGCGCTGAAAGTCATCGGCGCGACCAGGAAAACCAGCAGTCCGATCGCTAGCACATAAGGTACGATGACCGTAGAAAAGGCTTGGCCCGAGAGATGTACCGCATTATCGAGATTGATAAGCCGAATCGATGGCCGTGTCTTTAGCTAATTCCGAAGCGTCGGCCTTGAAGCAGCGCCGCCATGGCTCATGACACCGGCACGTCAGGGTCGGGGATTTTCCGCACTTCGACGACGACGCCCGGTGGCCCGTAGTCTTTCGATGCGGCGATTTCGACGACCTGGCTGTCGTCCGCGAAGACCACGTACGTGAGCGCATCTAAGACTGCGCGGGTAAGTTTGTCTAAGTCCGGACGCTTGTCCGGCCACACGCGCCGTTTTTTCGGGGCGGACTTCGGCTTCGGGATCCCGAAGTGCAGTTCGATTCCGACGGGACCTAGCCATGGCTCGGTCGGGGCGAACCTCTGCGCGACGTCCGCGACGAGGCGTCTCCATGTCGCGAGCCCCTTCGCCGCCGACGTGATCACTGGCTTGCCGTTGACCACCCAGGACCGAGCCGAGCCCTGCGGGATCGGGAGACCATGTACCTGGAATGTAATGACGGCGTCCGAGCGGAATCCGCCCGCATCAGGGACGGACGCGCGGGCTGGTGGTACGTGGGCCGTCTCAGCCGTCATCCGAGCGTGCGTTTTCGGCGGTCGACTCGCCATGTCCCATCCTCACCTCCGAGGGACCGGAGGCGTCTGACGCTGAGCCGACAACGTCTCGCGACCTATTAACATTTCTTCGAGGGCTCGGCTTCCAACCTATGGGCGTCTTGTATTTAGTCCCTTCCAGGGGGTCGATGACGCGGCTA
>VBMM01000047.1:0-1124 GCA_005878415.1 Methanobacteriota archaeon | reverse complement strand
GGATGTAGATCGACTGGACGTTGATGCCTGCGCGCGCGAGTCGTCGCGCGACCTTCGCAAGCTCGCCCGGCCGATCGAGCAGCTCGAGGTTCAGGATGTCGTTCAGTTCGTACTTCAGCCCCGCAGTCGTCAAGGCCCGTTCCGTCGTCTGCACGTCTCCCGTGACGACGCGCAAGAACGACGACTCGTGTTTGGACTCGCTCGCGATCGCCCGGATGTTGACCGCGGCTCCGGCGAGGGCTTCCGTCACGCGCGCCAGCTCTCCGGTCTTGTCCGCCACGAAAACCTTGAACTCTTTCATGGACCTCCCACCAAGACGCGGCGGTGGAACGTCGAGCGGGCTAGAAAAGTCTTCCCCACCCGGCGGCGGTGGGCTCAGGGGACGAGCCGCCCTCGGTCCCGGGGGAAGAGGATTGCCTCGCGGACGTTCGGGAGGTCGAGCAGCTTCTGGACGAACCGGTCGAGGCCGAAGCCCCATCCGCCGTGCGGCGGCATCCCGTACCGGAACGCCTTCAGGTAGAACTCGAAGCTCTCCGGGTTCAATCCCTTCTCCTTCATCCGCGCGACGAGCGGGTCGTGGCGGTGCTCCCTCTGTCCGCCGGAAGCCATCTCGTCCCCCTTGTATTCGAGGTCGAAGGACTCCGAGTACTCCGGCTCGTCCGCCTTCGTCATGACGTAGAACGGCTTGATGGCGCTCGGATACTCGGTGATGAAGAACAGATCGTGGCCTTGTTCGGCGAGCGCGTGCCCGAGCATCTTCTCTCCCTCCGTATCGATGTCGTCGCCATCGCGCACGTGCTTTCCCTTGCCCCGGAGGATTTCGAGCGCTTCCGGGTACGGCAGCCGCTGGAGCGGAAGCTTTGGCCGCTTCGGACTCGCGTGGAGCATCTCGAGCTCCGCCTTCGCATCCTTGCGCGCCGCATCGATCGCGTGATCCACGGCGCCCTCGAGGATTCCCAGGACGTCCTCCTGGCGCTCGATCCACGCGACCTCCCCGTCGAACGACGTGAACTCCGTCACGTGGCGGACCGTGTCGGAGGGCTCCGCACGGAAGGCCGGCGCGATCTCGTAGACGCGGTCGAGGCCTGTCGCCATGAGGATCTGCTTGTACAGCTGTGGGCTCT
>VBMM01000046.1 GCA_005878415.1 Methanobacteriota archaeon | reverse complement strand
GCGTGATGGAAACGTATCGTGAGGCGGTCGCGAACGGATACCGGTGGCACGAGTTCGGGGACAGCCACCTGATTCTGCGGAAGTGACCGCCGCCATCGTCGGATGTGCATGCTGCGTCGGCATCGGCGATTCAAACGGGCGAGCCGCACCTGCGTGATGCTCAGCCGGACTTCTTCCTCATCTGTCCCGTGTACGTCGCAATGTACCAGTGGTTGCCACAGGGATCCCGAATGGCCGCCGCCCGTTCCCCGTAATCCATATCCGTCCACGTCGCGGACATAGAGATGAATACCGGAAGGGAGGGCCCTCCATTGCGCTGCGGCCCGGCCGATCTCCACAATGCCGTCATCGACGCGGAGCGCGGCGTGGAGTATCTTTCCGTCGGAGCCTACCGCACGCTGGTCTTCCAGTTCCTCGGCCCGGAAGGCTTTCTTGACAAAAGCCACGAGACGGTCGGGGTCGTCCACCGTGAGATAGGGTGTTACGGCGGTGAATCCCGGAGGCATGTGGGAGGTGTGCTTGCGTTCGGCCATGTCAGGACCGCGAGGGGTACCTCGGTTGGCGCTTTCAGGGTTTCGGCGGACCCCTTCGAAACCGAATTTCCTCGATCGGTTCAGCAGAGTAGGATGTCGACCGTCACGAAGCCCTGGGCCGCTTCGAGGTCGTGGATGTAGCAGCCGCCCCTGGAGGTCGTGAAGGAGAACAGCTCGCGGTCCGTCCCTGTCGCGACGAGGTTCTGTCCGGTGCTCAGGCTTCGCTTGAGGACCGCCGAGGCGGAGGTCGCGTCCGACAGCGTGAGCGAAACCACGACGACGTTGTTCACGGCGATGGTGATCGTGCGGTCGAGCTCTTGGTCGACATGGGCGGGGAGCTGGAAGAACCCGTCCGATCCGGGCGGGATGATGAAGGCAGATGCGAGGACGATCGGATACGAGTCCGCCTCGCTCGCCACCCGTACGCTTCCATCGGGGAAGACGGTCGTCGTCGTGCTCGTAATGCTCTCGGTCTGTTGGATGTTCTCGCGGAAATTGACGAGGTCGAGGACCTGGTGGCTCATGAACGCGAAGTCCTCGTGGACCGTCGTCGTGACTCGTCCGCCGGACGTGTCGACGTAGCCCGCCACGGTCAGGGAGCGCGCCGCGGAGAACTGGAAGGTCGCGCCGTTGTTGCCCGTCGTCTGGACCACGCCTTGGTCGGCATCGGGGGCGACCTCGTACGTGGTCAGTGCGCCCGACGTCTGGGCAAGGCCCGAGTCTTCACCCACCAGGAGATTGCCGCCGAGCTGCCAGTAGAAGCCGTTGTTCACGACCGTGAAGGCAATCGTGTGCGGGTTGCCGTCCACGAGCATGCCGATGAACGGCGTCAGGTCGACCGGATACGGGTCCTCATTGTACGCTCCGACCGCCGCGATCGGCCGCCACAGCAAGGGGTTCACGCCGCCCGTGAAGAGGTACGGGAACGGCCACACGACTCCGGCGAGCGTTCCGTCGACCGTGACCTGGATCTCGCGGAACGCCCCGCCGCCGCACAAGCCGTTCGCGTTGGCATACGCGTCCGGCTCACTTCCGTACCAGAACTCGTCGCACGAGTTCCCTTTCGCGAAGAGCTCGAGCCCGACGCGCAACGCGTTCGTCGGCAACGTCACGGGCGCGGCGGCGACGGGCGCACGTCCGGGATCGAAGATCCAGTCGCCCGAGAGGCCGATGACCGCGTCCGGATACCTCCCTGCGGGCCAGCCCGGGCCCGTCATGTAGAAGGTCAGGGTCGAGGTCACGTAGATGATTCCCGTGAAAACGTTGTTCACGACGTTCGGGAGGTGGACCGCGTACGGCTGGGACGAGGCGAACACCGCAGCATACTGGCTCACATCCTTCTCGACGTGCCACGTGATGCCCGCGGGCGTCGGCTCCGGCGTGGTCCCGAAGTAGATCAGGACGCCGCCGACCCAGATCTCCGTCTCGCGGTCGAACTGGCGGCCCGCGACGCTTCCCGTGTAGTCGAGGGCGACCATCGACCACGGGGCCGGACACGAAGCGGGTGGCGTCAATGTGCCCGTCGCGGGCACGTCATACCCGCTCGGGCCGAACGCAACGTGGTCCGTCAAGGTCACCGTGCAGCTCGTCGTCGTAGGGCGGACGAGCGGCGGGAGCGCGGTGACGGGATTCTGGTAGTTCGTCTCGAGCGCGGCCACGGGAACCGACCCCGACACCAAGACCATCAGTCCGACCGCGATGACCACGAAGCCGCTCGCCAACACGCGACGGAACGCCATCCTCCAACCCGCTCTCCGGGAGGCGATTTGCGTATTTACGTCCGTCGTGTTCATTTCATGTGGAGGCGGCTCCGGCCGCGTGGCCGCCGGGGCGACCCAAGCCGCCTCTCGCGAGCCGGAAAGGCTTTTAGGCCGCCGCGGAATTCGACGCGGCCCGCGGACGCATCGGGGAACGCGCATGGTTTGGGGACTTCAGAATCGCCTGGCTCGGATCATCCGGCCGGGGGACGGCCACACCGTCATGCTCGCCGCGGACCACGGATACTTCCTCGGCCCGACGCGCAAGATCGAGATCCCGCGCAAGACGCTGGAGCCGCTCCTGCCGTACGCGGATGCGGTGATGGTGACGCGGGGCGTCGTGCGGACCTCGATCGACCCCGACGCGAACGTCCCCATCGTCCTTCGGGTGTCGGGCGGCGCGAGCGTCCTCAACGAGGACCTGTCCAACGAGAAGATCACGACCTCGATGCGGGAGGCCGTCCGCCTCAATGCGTCCGCGGTCGCCCTCTCGATCTTCGTCGGCGCGCCGCACGAGCACGAGAGCCTCGTGAACCTCGGGCACCTCGTCGACGAAGGCGAGGAGGCCGGCCTGCCCGTCCTCGCCGTGACGGCGGTCGGCAAGGAGCTGGAGAAGCGAGACGCCCGCTACCTCGGCCTCGCGACGCGCATCGCCGCGGAGTTCGGCGCGCACTTCGTGAAGACGTACTTCTGCGAGCCGGACTTCGACAAGGTGGTCGAAGGGTGCCCCGTGCCCCTCGTCGTCGCGGGCGGCCCGAAGCTCGAAACGGAGCTCGACGCGCTCGAGCTCGCGCACAACTCGATCCAAGCGGGGGCGGCGGGCGTCGACATGGGCCGGAACATCTGGCAGTCCTCCAACCCGGTCGGCATGATTCGCGCGATCCGCGCGGTCGTCCACGATCGGGCGACGCCGAAAGAGGCGCTCGACGTCCTCAAGGGCGGCAAGCCCCGCAAGTAGGCGGCCCATGCGCGCCGCCATGTACTACGCGAACGACGACGTGCGCATCGTCGACGTGCCGAAGCCGAAGATCGGCGCGGGCGAGATCCTCGTCAAGGTGCGCGCGAGCGGGATCTGCGGTTCCGACGTTATGGAGTGGTACCGCAAACCGAAGGCGCCCCTCGTCCTCGGCCACGAGATTGCCGCCGAAGTCGTTGAGGTCGGGGCTGGCGTCGACCGGATAGAGGTTGGAAGCCGCGTGTTCGTATCACATCACGTGCCGTGCGGCGCGTGCCGGTACTGCCTCGCGGGCCACGAGACCGTTTGCGACACCTTGCGGACGACGAACTTCGACCCCGGAGGCTTCGCAGAGTTCGTGCGCGTACCGGCGATCAACGTGAAGCACGGCGTCTTCGCGCTTCCGAGCGGGGTCTCCGACGAGGAGGCGACGTTCGTGGAGCCCCTCGCCTGCGTGATTCGTGGTCAGCGGCTCGCGGACCTCCGTCCGGGCGGGACGGTCCTGGTGATCGGGAGCGGCGTGGCGGGCCTCCTGCACGTCAAGCTCGCCAAGGCCTCGGGAGCCGCGACGGTCATCGCGACGGACGTCGTCGAATTTCGCAAGGCCGCCGCGACGAAGGCGGGAGCCGAATACGTGATCGACGGCCGGGAGGACGTCCCATCGAAAGTGAAAGAGACGAACGAGGGGCGGCTCGCGGACCTCGTCGTCACGTGCACCGGAGCGGCGAAGGCGATCGCACAAGGGTTCGCCTCGGTCGACCGGGGCGGGACGATCCTCCTCTTCGCGCCGACGGAGCCCGCCGCCAAGATTGTGATTCCGTTCAATGCCCTATGGCGTGAGGAGGTCACCGTCATCTCGTCGTACGGCGGAAGCCCCCGAGACGTCCGCGACGCGATTGAACTCCTCGCGGGGAAACGGATCGCAGTCGGGGACTTGATTACTCACGTCCTCCCGCTGGCCAGCGCCAAGGAGGGTTTCCAGCTTGTCGCACGTGCGCTAGACTCGATCAAGGTCATCTTGCGGCCGTGAGGCTCAAGGCCGCTCCCGCAGACGAGTCTCGGCGGCAATCCGTGGAATCTCGCATCACCGGCGTACTGGCTCGACCGCTGCTCCCCCCTGCGTTGGGGCTCCCACGCCCGATGGGGCCGGGGTGACCTCCTCCCAGATCTTGGTGTCCTTCGTCTCGGGTAGGTATTTCAGACCAACGAGTAGCGTCATCACCGGAATTGCGATGCACCAGATCAGAAACAAGAAGATGTTTCCCGTCCAGACGACAATGGCCGTCGCGATGACCGGTGTGAAGCCGCCGAACTCGCCGTTCCCGAGGTGGTAGGGGACCGAGAGAGCCGTGTATCGGATCCGTGCCGGGAAGAACTCGACGAGGAAGGCGGCGATCGGCGCGTACACCATCGTGACATAGAAGACCAAAACGAAGTTCAGCGCGATGAGGACGGGGACATTCGGTGGGTTCGCAAATGCCGCGATTCCGGCGAAGATTGGGTAGTAGGTCACGGCCGCGAGGAGGCACCCAGCCATGATGATCTTCTTCCGTCCAATCCGGTCCGATAGTCGCCCGAAAACGATGAAGAAGGGAGTCGCGAGGGCCAGCGCGACGAGGATGATGATGGAGGCAAGCGTAGCATCCATCTTCAGCGACGTTTGCATGAAGAACAGAGCGTAGAACTGGCCCGTGTACCAGACGACCGCTTGGCCTGCGGTGGCCCCGAACAGCGCGAGCAGGATGAGTTTCCAGTTCGCCCAACTGGCGAGGGCTTCTCGCAAGGGAGCCTTCGATGTCCGGCCCGCCGCCTTCAGCCGCGCGAACAGTGGTGTCTCCCGAAGTTTCCAACGGATGAAAAGCGATGCCGCCACGAGCACCGAGGAGAGGAGGAAAGGGACTCTCCATCCCCAGCTGTTGAACGCTTGAATGCCCAAGATCGCCTTGAGGATGAGGACGATTCCGAGGGAGAGAAACAATCCGAGCGTGGCCGTCGTTTGGATGAAACTCGTCCAATAGCCTCGTTTCCCATCCGGTGCGTGTTCGGCGACGTAGACGACTGCGCCACCGTATTCGCCTCCGAGGGCGAGTCCCTGGATCACCCGCAACCCAAGGAGCGTGATCGGCACGATGACGCCGACCTGGGCGTACGTCGGCAAGAGCCCAATCAGGGTCGTCCCGAGGCCCATGATCGTAATTGTGAGGAGGAAGGCGTACTTTCGACCGACAAAGTCACCGATCCGTCCGAAGACAACCGCCCCGAAAGGGCGGACCGCGAAGCCCGCTGCGAACGTCGCAAGGGTTAGAAGAAACGCCCCCGAGCCCGGCGCAAAGAAGATCCCTGCCATCAACGTGGCCAAGGAGCCGAAGATGTAGAAGTCGTACCACTCGATCATCGTCCCTGTGCCGGAGGCAGCGACGATAAACGGCATTCCGTGCGTCTTCTTGATCGCCTGAGGACCCGTGGCCTGCCCGACCTCCATCGCCATGCCGTGCGAGAAATTGGCACGACGCTAAGAGGCGGGTGTTTACAGGCGATATCAAGTGTGTTCGTCGGATGTTCTAAGGCCGAGTGAGTCGTCGACGGGCATTCGGTCCGCGGTCGTGGACGCCGTCACGGTGATTCATTACCCTCTTTAACTGGAAACGTCTACCGCCCCCATCGGCCGGACGAGCATCGGTCCGTGGGTGATCGAGCTATGGTCGTCCCGAGCGCAACGATCGACAGCCTGCTGAAGGAGAAGGAACAGTACCCGCCACCCGCATCGTTCCGCGAGGGCGCCTGGGTCCGAGACGAGCGGTTCTCGCGGGACGCCGCGAAGGACCCGGAGCGGTTCTGGAGCGAGCGCGCGAAAGAGTTCGATTGGTCCCGGCCGTGGTCGACGCTCCTCGAGTGGAAGCCTCCGTTCGCGCGGTGGTTCGTCGGCGGGACGATCAACGTCGCACAGAACTGCGTGGACCGCCATGCGGCCTCGGCCCGGCGGAACAAGGCCGCGATCGTGTGGGAGGGCGAACCCGGCGAGAAGCGCGTGTTGACGTACGCAATGCTGATGCGCGAGGTGAACCGCTTCGCGGACGTCCTGAAGGCCCTCGACGTGAAGCGCGGGGACCGCGTGACGATCTACATGCCGATGATCCCCGAGCTCCCGATCGCGATGTTGGCGTGCGCGAGGATCGGCGCGATCCATAGCGTCATTTTCGGCGGGTTCAGCGCGAAGGCGATCCACGATCGCGTCGAGGACGCGGAGAGCGAGGTCATCGTAACGGCGGACGGTGGCTATCGGCGTGGCAAAATCGTCCCGCTCAAGCGCACGGTGGACGAGGCGGTCGCCGACCTCCCGGTCGTGCGTCACGTCGTGGTCTTCGCGCGGACGAAGGAGGCGGTCCCGATGCAGGCGGGCCGGGACATCGGGTGGGATGCGGCGATGGCGGAGGCGGATCCGGTGTGCGATCCCGAGCCGATGGATGCGACGGACCCGCTCTTCGTCCTGTACACCTCCGGGACGACGGGCAAACCGAAAGGCGTGTTGCACTCGACCGGCGGCTACCTCGTGGGCGTCGCCACGACCCACCGGCTGATCTTCGACATCAAGGAGGACGACCTGTACTGGTGCACCGCCGACATCGGGTGGGTCACCGGTCACTCCTACATCGTGTACGGGCCCCTCGCGAACGGCGCGACGACGTTCATGTACGAGGGCGCGCCGGACTGGCCCCACCCGGACCGCTGGTGGTCTCTCATCCAGGAGTACGGGATCACGATCCTCTACACCGCACCGACGGCGATCCGCGCGTTCATGCGATGGGGCGACGAGTGGCCGAAGAAGCACGACCTCTCGAGTCTCCGCCTCCTCGGGACCGTCGGCGAGCCGATCAACCCGGAGGCGTGGCGCTGGTATCACCGGACGATCGGCGGCGGCCGCTGTCCGATCGTCGACACGTGGTGGCAGACCGAAACGGGCATGGTCCTCATCACACCCCTCCCCGGCGTCACGACGACGAAGCCCGGCTCGGCGACGCACCCGTTCCCCGGGGTCGAGGCGGAGGTCGTCGACGAGAAGGGCCAGCCGGTCGCCGTGAACAAGGGCGGGTACCTCGTCATCTCGAAACCGTGGCCCGCGATGCTCATGACGCTCTACAAGGACCCGGAGCGGTACCGCCAGGTGTATTGGTCCCAGATCCCCGGGAAGTACTTCACCGGGGACGGCGCGAGGATCGACGAGGACGGCTACTTCTGGCTCATGGGCCGCATCGATGACGTCATCAACGTCGCGGGCCACCGCATCGGCACGATGGAGGTCGAGTCCGCCCTCGTGAGCCACCCGAAAGTCGCCGAGGCCGCGGTCGTCGGGAGGCCGCATCCGCTGAAGGGCCAAGCGCTCGTCGCCTATGTCGTCCTGAAATCCGGCCACAAGCGATCGGACGCGCTGCGCGCAGACCTGCGGGAGCACGTCCGCTCGGCGATCGGTGCGATTGCGGTGCCGGACGAGGTCTACATCACCGAGAAGCTCCCGAAGACCCGAAGCGGGAAGATCATGCGCCGTGTGATCCGGTCACTCGTCAGCGGGCAAGAGATCGGCGACACGACCACGCTCGAGGATCCCGGGGCCGTCGACGAAGTCCGGAAGTGGCTCGAGGCGATCGAGGGCAAGGGACCCTGACCGCGGTCAGCGCTTCCGGCGCGTTGCGGCTCGCTTTCTCGCTCTCTGTTTCCGCCGCTGCGCTGCGTCGACGTGAAAGACGTCGAGCCAGATCCCTTCGACGACGGGAATGAATGCGATGTGCCAGCCGCCCTCATGGAAGGGTCCGAGGGCGGGCCGATAGCCGGCGGCCTCCAACCGCCGCAACGCCGCGTCGAAATCATCGACGGCGAATCCGAGGTGGTCGAGCTCGTCTCCCTCTCGGAACGGGCCTGCGACCGGACTGTCCGGCGCGTACCAGTTGAGCTCGAGCTTGTGCTTACCGTCCGCGCTCCAGAGATTCGCGAACTCGCCCTTGCTCCAGTCCGCCTTGATTCGCGCCTCTACCTTCATCCCGAGGACCTTCGTGAAGAAGTCAACCGCGCCATCGAGGTCCCGGACGCGGAGGGCCGTGTCTTCAAATTCGAAGCGCATGGTGCGTCGATTCGGAATCTCTGGGATAAGGTTTGGGCCGCCCTACGGGTCCACCCAGTGCGCGCGGCGCGACGCGAAGACACCCATCGCCGCTGCGAAGCCGAGCAGGTAAGCCCACCCGACCCAGACCTGCCACGTTGGTAGGCCTGGGAGGATCCCGAAGTAGTATTTCGCGAGTTGCGCGGCGTGCGTCGTCGGGATTAACATCGCGAAGGCCTGTGCGATGGGATAGGCGGCCAAGCGATCGAGCGGATAGTACACGGGCGGCAGGAAGCCCAAGGCGATGCTGAGCACTTGGGGGATTGAGTTCGCGCGGCGCGCGTTCTTCGTCGTCGCGCCGATCGCGAAGCCGACGAAGACGAGTCCGATCCAGAGGAGCGAGGAGGTCGCGATCACCAGGACGATTCCCACGACGGTGGCGGGCCCCGAGAGGACAAGTAGGATCATCGCGACGACGACGGACGGGAGCGCCACGACGAGGCCGCTCACGGAGAGCCCGAGCGCGTACGACGCCGGCGAGACCTTCGACGCGACAAACATGTCCTGGAAGCGGAACCACTGCTTGTTGAAGTACACACTCTGAGACGCGAAGAGGCCAGTGAACGAGAACGTGAGGACGATCGCCCCGATGAGCGACTGGACTGCGGACTTCTGGTCCGCGAAGACGAAGATGAAGATCACAGGGAGGAAGGCGAACAGGCTGATCACGACGAGGAGCATCGGATCCCGAAGGAGCGGCAGCGCGTCGAACAGCCCAATGTAGAGCGCCTCACGTATCCTCGCTTTCAATCGATCCCCCCACGATCTTGATGAACGCTTCCTCGAGGCTCGCCGGTTTGAAGGTCACCTTGCGTTTCTCGCGCAGCCCTCGTTCGACGATGGCTAGGATCTCCTCGTCGGATCGCGGGACGAGGACCTCCCGCTGCCCTCCGTTGCCCGAGGCCGGCTCGACGATGACGCGCATCCCGATCCCCGTCTCTCCCTTCGCCTCGTCGACGGTCCCGAGGAACGCGGTGCGTCCCTTGTCCACGATCAACAAATGGTCCGCGAGCATCTCGGCCTCGTCCAAGTAGTGCGTCGTCAGGAGGATCGTCGTGCCGCGCTTCGTCATGTCCCGAAGCATCGCCCACACGTCCCGCCGGCCGAGGGGATCGAGTCCGATCGTCGGCTCGTCAAGGAAGAAGACCTCGGGGTCGGCGACCATCGCCATCGCGATGATCACGCGTTGCCGCAGGCCGCCCGAGAGCTCGGCGTTGAGCTTGTCGCGGTGCTCCCAGAGCCCGAGATCGTCCATGACCTTCCGGGTCCGCGCTCGCGCGTCCTCGCGGGACCGGCCCC
>VBMM01000284.1 GCA_005878415.1 Methanobacteriota archaeon | reverse complement strand
GAGGACGGACTCCTCGACGAGGACCTGCTTGATCCGCGAATAGGCGATGCCCAAGCCGACGATCGACTCCAGCTCCTGCGGCGTGTGCGCGACGCCGCTCCCGCTGCCGCCGAGGGTGTAGGCCGCCCGCACGATGACCGGGTATCCGATGTCCTCCGCGAACGCCCGCGCCGATTCGACCTCGGAGGCCCCGCGGCTCCGGGGGATCGGCTCGCCGATCGACCGCATCAGGGCGGCGAATCGTTCACGGTCCTCCCCGGCCGTGATCGCCTCCAGCTTCGTGCCGAGCAGCTCGACGCCGTAGCGAGCGAGCACGCCCGCCTCCGCGAGTTCGCTGCAGAGGTTCAGGGCGGTCTGGCCGCCCATCCCGCTGAGGATCCCTTGAGGCCGCTCCTTCGCGATGATCTTCTCGAGGAACTCGACGGTCAACGGCTCGACGTACACCGCGTCCGCCGTGTCCGGATCCGTCTGGATCGTCGCCGGGTTGCTGTTCACGAGGATGACGCGGACTCCCTCCTCGCGGAGGGACCGGCACGCCTCAATCCGGACACCTCCCGCCGGTTGTCGCTAGGCCCCCTTGAGCGTCGCGACGAACTCCCGGAAGATGTACGCGTTGTCCCACGGACCGGGATGGGCCTCCGGATGGTACTGGACGGAGAAGATCGGCAGCTCCCGGTGCGCCATCCCCTCCACGGTGCCGTCGTTCAGGTTCCGATGCGTGACCTCGAACTCGGACGAGGGCAACGAGTCCGGATCGACCGCGAAACCGTGGTTCTGCGAGGTGATGTGGACGCGTCCGGTCTTGAGGTCTTTCACGGGCTGGTTGCCCCCCCGATGGCCGAACTTCAGTTTGAAGGTCCGAGCGCCGAAGGCGAGGGCGAGCAGCTGGTGACCCAGGCAGATGCCGAGGATCGGGACGCGGCCAACCAAGTCCTTCGTCGCGGCGACGGTCGTCGCGAGGACGTTCGGGTGGGCGGGATCCCCGGGGCCGTTCGAGAGGATCACGCCGTCCGGCCGGAAGGCGAGGATGTCGTCCGCGGTCGCATCGTACGGGACCCGC
Source organism: Methanobacteriota archaeon (assembly GCA_005878415.1). GTDB lineage: Archaea > Thermoplasmatota > Thermoplasmata > RBG-16-68-12 > RBG-16-68-12 > RBG-16-68-12. The sequence goes on along the minus strand of VBMM01000284.1, from coordinate 2,043 downwards.
ACGACATCGGCGTATCGCTGGGCTTCTCGCAGGATGTTCCGCTTGACGCCGCAGTCCACGACGACGATCGTGCGTCCGCCGGCGCCCGGATAGCGCTGGATCGACGGAGCACTGACCTCGGCGACCAGGTTGCGGGTATCCGGATGGGGCGTGGCGCGCACGGTCCGCGCGACGTCCGCGATGTCCTCGGTCGCCGGGACCAGGGCCGCCTTCATCGTCCCCTGGGAACGGATCCGGATCGTCAGGGCTCGCGTGTCGGCTCCTTCCAGGGCGGGCGTCTCCTGGCCCCGCAGGAATTCGGCCAGGGACATCGCGCTCTTCGGATGGCTCGGGGCCGCGCACGCCTCCTTGACCACGAACCCGGTCGGCTGGATCGTCTCGGATTCCATCGCGCCCGGGTCGACCCCGTAGTTCCCGATCAGCGGGTAGGTCATCATGAGGATCTGGCCGCGGTACGACGGATCCGTGAGGGCTTCGGTGTACCCCGTCATGTTCGTGTTGAAGACGAGTTCTCCGAAGATCGACCGACGTGCGCCGAAAAAGGCCCCTCGAACCGCCGTTCCGTCCTCGAGGACGAGGGCGCCATCCATTTCGCTAGACCCCCACCCCATTTTCGATTCGCCATATGAGGGTTTGCTTCGCGGGAGAGGCGGCGACCGTCACGGCCCTTCCGCGCGCGGAAGATCGAGGTGACCCAACCGCTCCACCATCTTGTCCCAGTGGCTGCCTTGCCAGTAGACGCGGCGACACGAGGGACACTTCCAGAATTCGCGGTGGCGGGAGCGCACGCCTTCCGGCACGAGTCCATCCACCGCGTCGACGGGGACCTGCACCAGGCGTTCGTTGCAGAGCGAGCACCTCGAGAGCGGGTCGACGAGACGCAGAGGGAGCTTGGAGGCGACCTCCCGAATCTGCTCCTCGAGTACGTCCGACCGAACCGCCACGCTCCCGGGGACGCGCGCCGCGAGCTCCTTGTCTCGCGTGAGCAGGATGCGGTCCTCTGCGCGGGCTCGCTCGATCAGCGTTCGATCCGGACCGGGTTCCGGATACGCCGTGTCGTACCCCATGAACCGCAACCACCGGGCGAGGCTTCCCAGCATCTGGTCGCAGAGCAGCTTCACCGGACCACCGAGTACTCGAGCAAGACGCCGTCGCCGAGACGGTCCGAACGCTCGAGCGCCAGCCGGATCGATTCCGAGAGCGAGGCGGCGCCTCCGCCGCCCACGAGGGTCGGGGCGGAGCGTCCGCCGAGGACAAGGCTCCCCACGAAGACCTTCAGCTCGTCCACGAGGCCTGCCCGAAGGAACGACCAGATCACCGTGCTCCCGCCCTCGACCAGGAGGGTCCGGATCCCGCGGTCTCCGAGTCGGTCGAGCAGGGCACCGAGATCCACCTGCTCCTTCCCGCATCGGAGGACGTCCGCATCGGCGAACGTCCGATCGCAGGCCTCGCTCGTCACGATGAGCGTGGGGGCGCGGCCATCGAGGACGCGCGCGGACGCCGGCGTGCGGCCGTCCGAATCGAGGACGATCCGCAGGGGGCTGCGATCCGCCGCGAGCTCCGGCTTGACGGTGAGCTTCGGGTCGTCCTTGAGGACCGTCCCCACGCCGACGAGGATCGCGTCGACCCCGCCCCGGAGACGGCGCACCCGTTGCACATCTTCCTCGTTGCTCAGGCGAGCCCGTTGACCGTCGCGGAGAGCGATCTTCCCGTCGACGCTCATCGCCGCGTTCACGATCACCCGGGGCCGCACGACGGAACCGATGGAGGGGGCGCATAACAACTTTGCGGACACGAGTGGAATCTTCTTCTACGCGGGCCATCTTCCACCGGCCGGTGGTGCGGATGAAAGCCCATCTCGAGCACGACGATGAAATGCGGTTCCGAGCGAGCGCGGACGGCGGGGCGGATATCCTCTTCGACGCGGGGGATGCGGCGACCCGCCTTGGACCGAGTCCGATGCAGGGTGCGCTCCTCGCGGCGATGGCGTGCACCGCGTCCGACGTCGTGGAGATCCTCCGGAAGGAACGCGTGGCGTTCACG
>VBMM01000283.1 GCA_005878415.1 Methanobacteriota archaeon | reverse complement strand
ACCAGCGCATGATGAAGCGTCGCCGGACGGACGACGCGCCGGGGTACGAGGCGTTCCGGGCCCGGGACGTCCGGGAGCTGGGCTGGGGGCTGGGCGAGGTCATCGCGATCGCCGACGTCATGGTCGTGAACGAGGGCGCTCTCGAGGAATTCCGCCGGCTGGCGCGCGAGGCGTTGGAGCGGCTGCATGGCTAAGTTGCCCGTGCACTGGATCGAGGCCCGCGTGTATTGCCACGCGACGGAAGACGAGACGAGGGTCGCCCAGGCGCTCGAGGCCGCTTGTCCCGCCGGCGAGACCGTGCGGGAATCGTTGGAGGGGCATTTTGGCAACCCGCTTGTGCGGCTCACGCGACGCGTCGAAGAGGGGAAGGCGATCCGCTCGGTTTGGGATCGATGGACCGCGGCCGGCCTTCCGGAGAGCATCGCGCGGGATCTCGAGAGCCGGGTGGACGACGACGGGATCCTCCACTTCCGGATCGACAAGCAAGCCGCCTATCTTGAGGAGCTGACGCTCGCGCAGGACACCGACCCGATCGATGTGCGGCTGAAGCTGATGGCGTTCCCGGCGAAGCCGGAGGTGGCGAGGCAGCTCGCCCGCTCGGTCCTCGCGGGAGGACTTTGAATGCGGCTCACGACGGCGCAACGGCGCCTCCGGGACGAAGGCTCGCCCGCCCAACGGACGTCGATGCGGCTCCTCCTGACGGTCGCCCGACTCTCCGACGCGGACCGGCTCGTCCCGATCACCTCGGCCCACGTCTCCGGGGCGTCGTACAAGATGATCGGCGACCCGGGACTCGAGTTCCTCGAGGACTTCGCCCGAGACGCCCGCGTCAGGGTGCCGACGACGGTGAACCCGCTCGGCACGGATCTCGCGCAATGGAGAGAGCTCGGGGTGCCAGAGACGTTCGCGGCGAAACAACGACGCATCGCGTCCGCCTACGAGGCGATGGGCGCGCGGCCGACGTACTCGTGCACGCCGTACGACGAGCTCCCTCGCCCGGCGTTCGGCGAGCACCTCGCGTGGGCCGAATCGAATGCGGTGTGTTTCGCAAATTCCGTGCTCGGCGCCCGGACGAACCGGGAAGGCGGTCCGTCCGCACTCGCCGCGGCAATCGTCGGCGCCACGCCCGACTACGGGCTGCATCGGGACGAGGGACGCCAGCCCACGGTCATCGTCGACGTGCGCACGAGGCCCCGAGGCATCGATTTCTCCCTCCTCGGACTCGTCGCCGGGGAGCGGGTGGGGGACGGCCTCCCGTACTTCCGGGGATTCCGCGGGACGGAAGCCGACCTGAAGTGGCTCGGCGCGGCACTCGCCTCCTCCGGATCGTGCGCGATGTTCCATCTCGAGGGCATCACGCACGAGGCGCGTCGGGCGCGCCTCCAGGGGCTGAAGGTCCTCTCGATCACCCGCGCGAATCTTCGGGAGACCGAGCGGCGCTACACCGACGGCACGGACGCCGACCTGATTGCGTTCGGGTCACCGCAACTCTCGGCCGCCGAGTTGCGCGACGTCGCGACGCTCCTCGGTCGGACGCCTCCTCGCATCCCGGTCTGGGTCTTCACGAGCCGCGCGGTGCGAGAGGCGAATCCGGATTCCGTGGCCGCGATCGAGCGGCACGGAGGCCGAGTCCTTGCCGACACCTGCCTCGAGGTCACGATGCTGGAGCACCGATTCGGCACGGTCGCGACGCCCTCGGGCAAGGGCGCGTACTATCTGCCGAGCCTGTGCCATCAGAAGGTCATCCTGGCCGACGTCCGGGATCTCCTGGAGCGGTACGCATGAGGATCCGCGCGCGGCCGATTGCTCCCGGTCGGGCGACCGGGACCGCCCTCGTCCATCCGCAGCCATTCTCCTTCGTGGGCGGGGTGGATCCAAGGACCGGGGCCGTGCTCGACCGCGGCGCGTCCGCTCCG
>VBMM01000282.1 GCA_005878415.1 Methanobacteriota archaeon | reverse complement strand
CGCCAACTGCATCGGTCCGTGTTCGACATGAACGTCCCGGACGAGTACAAGGTCCGCCTGCTCGATCGGATCGGAGAGACGGATTTCCGGCTCATCGAGGGCAGCAACGAGCGCATCCAGCTCGAGGCGCTCCTCGCCCACTTCGCACTCATCGGCCAGGAACTGAACAAGAAGTGATCACGCCGCCAGGACCGGCGTCCACGCGGTGTATGCGGCCTGGTCTTTCGGTGAGGCGGCGATCATTTTCGCGAGCGCCATCGCGATCTCGGGCGCCTTCGTCCCGAGGAACTCCGTCGCGCAGGCGTCCGCGAGGAGCAGGTTGATCCCGTCGTTTGCGACCGCCGAGTCCCGCGCCGCGTAGTTCGCGAGGACCTCGGTCATGCGGGTAGCAGAATATCCGTGCGCGACGTATGAGCGGGTTCGCGCGACGGCCTCGGTTGGGTTGCGCGCGTCGAAGTCGCCTGCAAGATGGCATAGCGCCTCGCCTTCCCCTGGAGGGTCCGCCACCGATGCGGTGCCGATGGTGGGCGGGGGAGAGCGGACGCGGAGCGCCGCCTGGAACAGCGAATACAGCCGCTCCGGCGTGCGGCTGAACCCGAGGACGAAGCGGGCCGCGTGGCAGAACATCAAGGTGCGCGCCGTGCCGAGGTCGTATCCGCGGGAAGCGACGACGCGCTTCGCGGCCTCGACCGCCAAACCCTCCGTGATCGACGCGGCGGCGTATCCGTCGTGCAGGGTCGCGAGGGTCGCCTGGACGCACGCAGTGGGATCCGGGGCAGATGCAACCGTGGCCACTCGAAGCCGACCGGCATCATCGAGCGGACGGCCGCCGCCGGCGAGGGCCTCGAGATCGACCCACTCCTTTCCGAGGGCGGACATGATCGACTCATACGGCGCGCGGTCGCGGGGGCCCTTCACGAGGTACTGCACCGCAGGCCGCAGGATGGCCCGCGCGTCGCGGAAGCCGAGCGATCGGGCGAGCTGCCATGCCTTCACGGCGAGGAAGAACTTCCGGCCCGCTTCGCCCATGTCTTCGACCGCCGCGCGGAAGAGCATGTCGCCCGCCATCTTCCGCTCCCAGCCCTCGTCGATCATCCCGAGGAAGATCGATTCCGCCTCCGGCAGATCGCCCGCGCGGACGGCAAAGAGGAAGGAGCGACCGAGGTGCGTGACTTCCCCGGACACCACGAGGGGCGCCTTCGCCGCGGCGGAGGCTTTCCTCTCCGAGGCGATGAACGAAATCCCCTGAAGCGTCGGCAGCGGATGGAAGCGCGGCTGAATCAGCGGGAACAGATTGGCCGCGGCGGCAAGGACGGCGAGGCCTCGAGGTGCGAGGCCGTCGTACCGCGGGGCCGCTCCGCGAGCCGCGGCACGGATCACCTCGAGAGCGGGCGTCTTCGCGGCGAATCCCTTGACCGCCGCATCGACCGCCTCCCCGGGCCGCGACGCGCCGACCGCGCTTTCGATCTCTCCCAGGAGAGACGAGGCGCCCGCAGCCGCCATCGAACGCGACGCATCTCGAGTGGCTTAGAAATACCTTCGCGCGTGCACGTCGGAGTGGTTTGACACCCAAGCCCGACGCGGCATCGTCTGCGGAGCGCAACGGTCAAATCCAAGCGGCTCTTTGGGTCGGCGGGGCGAGGCGCTTGGCGACGCGGTTCGCGTTCTGGCGGAAGATCGAGGAAGACACGCTCGCGGAGAAACACGCCCAACCCGGCCTCTTGTCCGATTTCATCCTCGGAAGCCAAGATGGACTCGTGAACGTGCTCGGGGTGATCCTCGGCGTGGCCGTCTCCGCCCGGAGCCTCGGAATCGCCGAGCCCCTCACGATCATCCTGGCAGGCGGACTCGCCGCGACGTTCGCCGAGTCGATCTCGATGGGCGCGGTCGCGTACACGTCGACGCTCGCGCGGCGGGATCACTACCTCAGCGAGGTCGAACGGGAGAAGCAGGAAATGAAAGATCTCCCGGACCTGGAGCGTCAGGAGGTCCGCGAAATCCTGGAACGATGGGACTTCCACGGACCCGAGCTGGAGGACATGCTCGAGCGGATCGTATCGAAGCCGAAGGCATGGCTCGAGCTCATGATGTCCCACGAGCTCAACCTCGCGCCCGTGGACCCGACGCAGGCGCGGAAAAGCGCGGTCCTCGTCGGAATCGCCGCAATCGTTGGGTCGCTCATCCCGCTGCTCCCGTTCGTCGTGATCGGCGCGGATATCCTCCTGGGGATTGCCGTCTCCTTGATCGTCAGCACGGCGGCGTTGTTCGCGATCGGCTGGTGGAAGGCGAGGACGACGATCGGGCGGCCGGGCCGCAGCGGGACGCAGATGGCGATCATCGGGATCGCCTCCGCGCTCGCGGGATTCGGGATCGCGTATCTCGTGAGCGGTGGTCGCGGCGCGTAGGGCGAGTGCGGTGCGCGGGATTTGAACCCGCCTTATAGCCTTGGCAAGGCTATGTCCTAACCAGACTAGACTAGCACCGCGCGAAGGGGGACGAAGGCGAGGGGGTTTG
>VBMM01000281.1 GCA_005878415.1 Methanobacteriota archaeon | reverse complement strand
TTCGAGACCGGGTGGAGGTCGACCCCGAGCTCTCGCAGGAGGCCGTCGACAATTCGCCGGAGGTAATTCTGCTTCTGCTCCTTGTCCGCATCCTCGAGCATCTCGAGGTTTTCGACGAGGATCTCCTTCAGGACCCCGAGCAGCTCCGACTCCTCCTCGAGGAGCTTCGGTTCGATGGCCTCGTAGAAATACTCGTTCGCCATCGTGTCGTACAGGATTCGCACATAGGAGAAATTCTTCAGGATCGGCTGGATCTCGATTTCGTTCATGTTGCGTCGGACGATTTTCGGGATCGTGGTGATCTTGCCGAGGGTCGTCTCCTCAATGCTGCTCACCTTCGGCGCCTTGACTTTCACGCCTTTGTCGCCGAGCAGTTTCCGGTTGAAGCGTCGCTTCGCGGAGTCGAACGCCTTGCGCGTCGGCTTCTTCTGCTTCCCTCCGGACGCGCCGGCTTGTTCGCTCTGCCCCGCGTACTCTTGCTGCATCGATTGGGCCATTCGGTCACCTCAGATGATCAGGAACGCGCAGAACCCGATCAGCAGCATGACGAAGCTGTGGCGCAGTCCGTTCGGGATGCTGCCGGTGTCCAGGACGCCCGCGAGGATGCCATCGCCGAGGCCGTGCACGATGATCGCGATGAAGAACGCGAGGCGGATGCTCCGCACGACGCCGACCAAGTCCGTTGCCAAGGGGCTCGCCACGGCCGTCCCTGTCTGGCCCAGGGCGTTGCTCGCCTCGAGCATCTTCGGCAGGAACGTCACGTTCAAGATCCAGATCGTGACGAGGAACACCATGAACGAGATGTAGATGACCGCGATGTACGTCGACATTGCGATCCGCCGCTCGTCTTCCGTCAGCTGGTGCTCCTTCGTGTCGTGGCTGACCATCGTCAGGACGTCGGCGACATCGCCTCCCGCGTCGGACGACTTCACGATGATCGCGATGACCCGCTGCACCATCGGGGTCTTCACACGCTCGGAGAACAGACGGAGGGCCTCGGTCGCAGGGACGCCCCAGCTGATCTGGGCCGCCATCTTCTTGATCTCCGGCGTGAGTTTGCCGTAGCGCCCCCCCGAGGAGACCACGATTGCCTCGGCGAGGGTCATGCCGAACCGCCCGGCCTCCGCGACGTCACGGAGGAAGTCCGGGAGGCGGCGCTCGATGAGTTTGATCTCCCGCTGCTTCTTCGCGAGGAAGAACCCGTACGGACCGATGAACCCGAGGGTTCCGAGGACCAGCCAATAGATGAAACGTTCCGCGGGCGATTGATCCCCACGGAAGCCCAGGTTCACCGAGTTGATCAGGTTAAGGAATCCGACGAAGCCAAAGAGGAGGAACAGCACCGAGCTGAGGGCGATGATCCCCTGGCGCCGGTCCGACTTCTCGTACAGCCGCACGCGGGCCTTCTCGAGTTCCACGTTCGCCATGCGTCAGCTCTCCTGTTCCATGTTCCAGATGACGAAGATGAAACCGAACTGGCTCATCGGGATCATGAGGCCGACGACCACGTACAACAAGAGGAGGACGAACCCCGAGCCCGTCTTACTGATGAGCGCCATGATGGCCATGATTACCACGAGGAACAGGGGGAAGGCCACCACGACGGTCACGAACGACTCGGCGAGCATCCCGAGCGTCTCCATCCTCTGCCGCATCCCGAGGCGGTCTTCTTTCTCGAACTGCTCCGCCTTCACGAGGAAGTACGGCTTGAGCTGGCCGCCGCTCGTCGACGTCGTCACGACGCCTTGCAGGAAGTCCTGGAATTTCGAGGACGGGGAGCGCTGAGCCGCCTTTCGGATGGCGGTCAGGATGTCCACGCCGAGGAGCTCTGTGTCTCGAGTGATCCATTCCGCCTCCTTGGCGACCTCGCCGTAGACGGTCTGCTTCGAGAGTTCCTTGAAGATCACATCCACCGGGACGTCCGCGGAAGCCATCGCGGAGATGAACGACATGGCGCCGGAGATCTTCTTGTCGATCTTCCGGCCGCGCTTCTTCGCCATGGAGGCCGCCTTGCCGTGGTACCCGATCGGGAGCCCGAAGTAGTACATGGAAGAGAAGAAGATCGGGAGCGCAGCGACGAGGCCGAGGATGATGATGAGGGTCACGATGTCGATCCGGAGGATGAACAAGAAGATGGAGGCGATGAACGCCGCCACGACGGCCCCGACCGCGGCGAACGTCGTGTTCATCCAGGCGACGGCCAGGTACTCCTCGGGCCGCAGCCGGATGTGCGCACTGAGTAGGTTGTCCTCGAGTTCGGTATCGTCCCGTTTCCGCGTCTGGACGAACTTCCCGAACATGCGCCAGGCGACCTGTTCCTTCGGCGAAAGGCTCACGTTCACCGGCTTCGCGCCTTTCGGGAGCTTGACCATGTGATGGCCCTTGCCGGCCTCCTCGCCGGGGCGGAATCGCTTCGTCTTCGTGAGCGTCCCGCGGGTCTCGAGCTTCTCAAACGCGG
>VBMM01000045.1 GCA_005878415.1 Methanobacteriota archaeon | reverse complement strand
CGATCCCCCAGCGCGGCATGGTCAGGCTCCCTCCGGTTTCTCGGGAGCGGGCGCCACGGGCTCGGGCACCTCGTCTTCGGCGCCCTCCTCCGCGGCCTCCGCCGCCGGAGGCGTCGGCGGCTGGCCGTGCTGCCGCACCGGGTGCAGGTCGCTCGAGATCGCGGACCGCTCGTCGTACGTGATCACGTTCTCGTCCGTGCGGCTCACGAGGACGCCGGGGATCGTCACGCGACGTCCGCCGACCGACACATGCCCGTGGACGATGAACTGCCTCGCCTGACGGGGCGTGAACGCGAGGCCTTTGAGGAACGTCATCGTCTGCAGCCGCCGGGAGAGGATGGCCTCGACGTCGAGGGCGAGGACGTCGTCGAGGCTCGTCCCCTCGAGCGGCAACAGCCCGAGCCGGCCGAGCCGCCGGAGGAGCTGCTCCCTCTCCTTCTCCGCCTGCTTGTCCTTCTGCCGGACGCGCGCCTGCAGTTCCCGCGCCCGCTGGCGGAACCGCCGCAGGACGTACTGCGATCGCCAGAGTTCCTTCTTGTTCTTCAGCCCGTATTTCTTCAGGAGCTCGTTCTCCGCCTTGATGCGCTCCGCCTCCCACGGATGGGAAGGCCGCTCGAACTTCGCACGCGAGAACTTCGGGTCGCCCAACGACTCACACCTTGGCCGGTTCCTTCGTCTCTGCCTTCTTTTCTTCCTTCTTCTCTTCCTTCTTGCCGCCTTCCTCGGCCTTCTTCGCCTTGGCGGCTTCGAGGGCGGCCTTCTTCGTGACGCCGACCGTCAGGCCCGTCCGCCCGTTCGACCGGGTGCGCTGCCCGCGGACCTTCTGGCCCGTCTCATGCCGGACGCCCTTGTACGATCGGATCATCTTCATGCGGTTGATGTCGTCCCGCCGGTGGATCTCGACGTCGGCGCCGAACGCGTGCAGGTCGAGCCCGGACTCCCAGTCTTTCGGCCGGTTCACCATCCAGTGCGGGAACGCCTCGCTGAGGTTGCCCAGCGTCGCCTCGATCTTGTCCGTCTGCTCCTCGGAGAGGTTCCCGAGCCGATCGCGCTTCGGGACCGCCGCGAGGTCGGAGACGGCCTCCGCGACGCGGATCCCGACGCCCGGGATCGCCGTGAGCGCGTACGCGACCCGCCGCGTCCCGTCCAGGTCCGTGTTCGCCATGCGCACGATGTACCGGAAGTCTTCCTTCACGCCTTCGAGCTTCTTCGGCGCCGTCGGGCCCTTCGGTTCCTCCTTCTCCTCGTCCCTCTTCTTCGAGGGCCGCTCCGCTCGTCCCGGCTTCGCCGGGGCGGGCGCGCTTTCGGGCTCGGGTGTGGGCTTCTCCTCAGGCATTCAACAATCCCCGGATGGGATACACGTCCAAACTTCACGAGCTATATAAGGGTTAAGGACCACGAGTCGTCGCAGACGACCTGGTACGCGATCTTGGACCGGACGCCGCCGAACTCGGTGTCGATTTTCCCGACGACGAACCAGAACCGTTTGGAGTGGTACAGGGTCGCCCGCTCCGCGCCAGGCCGATCGAGCCGTTGCCACCGGACCCTCCGACGGGCGGACCCGATCATGGCGTCCCTGGGGTCTGCAGCGACTTGCGCATCGCGACCGCGTATTGCTCGTACCCCGCATTGCGATAGAACGTCTGGGCCTCCGTGTTCATGCGACCGGTGAGGACGACCATGTGCGTCGCGCCCTGCTCCTTGGCCAGGCCTTCGAGGTACTTCCACAGGCGCGAGGCCACGCCGAGGCGGCGGGAATCCGCCTCGACGAAGAGTTCCGTCATCTCCGCATACGGCGTTGGATCGAGGGACGGCGTGACTCGGAGGCTCGCGAATCCCACGAGTCGACCGCCCCCCTCCGCCACGACAACCGTTTCGAAGCTCTCCACTTGGCGGAGTCGCCGGGCAACCGTCCCTTCCAGGACCGGCTCGCCAAAGTAGGTGCCGTAGAATGCCTCGAACAACGGGACGAGGGCCGCAGCGTCTTCGCGGTTCACGAGGCGAACTCGGAGGCTGGCCGCCCGCGTCTTGAGCGGCATGTCGTCACGCCACCTCTTTCACGGAACGCAGGACCTTGAAGCCACTCCCGCGCCGGACGACGGTGGCGTTTCCGAACGCCTCGATCATTCGCGCGCGGATCGATTCGGCTCCCTGCTTCGTGCGCGCGACGAGCCACAGGTGGCCGCCCGCGGGCAGGTGTGCGGGCGCATCCGAGATGAGTTGATCGACGACGGCCCGGCCCGCGCGGATCGGTGGATTGGAGAGGATGTCGTCGAAAGCGAGCCCGGCCACCGGCGCATACAAGTCGCCCTCGCGTACCTCGGCGTTCGTGATCCCGTTCGCGGTGAGATTCGCCCGCGCGAGGGCGACCGCGCGCCGGTTCACGTCCGTCAGAATCACGGGCCCGCCCTCCGTGAGCCGCGACGCGACAATCCCGATGGCGCCGTACCCGCATCCAAGGTCGAGGATTCGCGCCTTCGGGCCCAGGTCGAGGGCGTCGATGAGGAGGTGCGTGCCCCGGTCGACCGCCTCGCGCGAGAACACGCCCGCGTCGGATCGGAACGTCAACGAATGACCGCGGAGGACGACGCGGATCTCCGAGGGACGGCGTCGGGAAGACGGCCGGTTTGCGAAGTATTGCTCACCCATCCGCCGACGGAAGGACGCGCGCGGCTTAAGCCCGCGGTTCACTTCTTCGGCCCGGGCGCCCGGGTCGCCTGATCGAGGAGGACCGTCGCGAGCCGCAGATCCTCGCTCGAGCCGGCGTAGTTCCCGCCGGCGAACTCCCGCTCGGCGCGGCCCAGGACGTCCTGGATGTCCGGCAGGAACGAGAGGCCACTGCCCTGGAGCAGCTTGATGCGCGTCTGCGTCTCGAGGATCGCCTTGGCGAGCGCCTGCTTCGCGTTCGTCCGGCGCAGGAATGCCTGGAGCGCGCGCTCGAGGTGCTCCTTCGCGCGCGCATAGTTGCCCTCGCGGACGGCCCGGCGCGCGTCCCTCAGCGCGACGTCGGCATCGTACGATTGGAATCCCTCCCGCTGCAGGCGGCTGTACAGGACCTCGGCGTCGGCGAGGCCGGTCGTCGCCTTGCGGTACATGTCGCCGAGCGACTTCACCTCCCGCGCCAGCCGCGTGGCCATCGCGCTCCCCGGCTCGATGAATCCCTTCCCGAGGAGGTCCCGCGCCATCTTGATCTGGCCCTCGTGGCGGTCCGTCAGGATGCCTTCGCCCCGGAGCTCCGTGAGCTGCGCCTCCGTCGCCTCGAGGTTCTTCGTCGCCTCGCCGAACCGCGTGCGCAGGAAGGACGCCTTCGCCTCCAGGTCCCGTGCGATCAGGGCAGCGCCCAGAGCGTTGCCGACCGCGAGCTCCCGCGTCGCGTCTTGACGCGCCGCCTCGAGGGGCGCCCCGACGCCGTTCGCGAACGCGATCGGATCTGCCGGCCCCTGCGTCTCGACGAGCCGCTCGATCGCGAGCTCGGCGGTGAAGATCGCGTTCGACGCCCGCTCGGCTTTCTCCTGGAAGATCCGGCCATCGTGTTCCGCGCGCTCGACGAGGACCCGCGCCTCCAGGTAGTTCGGCACGAACGTGCCGTTCTCCCAAGCCCCGGCGAGGATCTTCTCCTCGGCGCGGCGGACGACGCCCTCGATCGTCTCGGTCACGAGGCCGAGATGCCGCATCGCCTCGATCCGCGATCGCAGCGCCTTCGCGGCCTTCGTGTATCCGTTGAAGCGTTCGTCCAGGGAGAGGGCGAGCGTCTCCGCGCGCTTCGCGGCGTAGAACGCCTTCGCGTACTGGTGCGCGTCGAAGAGGTGCTTCGCGATGCGGATGGAATCCTCCGCCGGCTTGAGGTCGGCCTGTGTCAGCCGGAGCACCGTGACGAGTCCCTCGGACTGTCCGATGGCTTCCTCGGCGTGGCGCGCCTTCGTCGCCTTGAGGAAGCCGACTCCCGAGTTCTTCGTCTGACCCATATTCGCCGCCAAGGGTCCCCCTTCGGTGTGGCGCGACGCGATGGAATTCCGCCCCCCGAACCGGTGGATTGCAGTATGCATGAATCGAGGGGAGTAAAAGGCTTGTGACGGTGCCTTTGTGATAATCACGCATGATAGTGTCAGCGAGGGTCGCAGACGTCCGGCGCCATCGCGGGCGAATCCCGGGCGCGTGGGGATCGAGACGACGGGGGCCTCATGGTTCAACCCGGCCGCGGCGGGATAGCCTTATTATTCGTAGGAGACTCTGGCCGGCGAGAATGCGGGGACTCCTGGCGCTCTCGAGGCCCTTGAACTGCCTCATGTCCGCGGCGGGGGTCCTCATCGGGACCGTCGCGGCCGGCGGGGTGGCGGCGTGGAGTTCCGTGCCGGTGTCGATCGGCCTCGCGGCCCTCGCGGCCGCGCTGTTCACCGCGGGCGGAAACGCGATGAACGACCTCTTCGACGTCGAGACGGATCGGATCAACCACCCGGAGCGACCCCTGGCCTCCGGGACCGTTTCTCCACGGACGGCGAAGACGTTCACGATCCTGCTGTTCGCGGGATCCTTCGTCGCCGCCGTGTTCGTGAGCGCGGCGAATCTGGCGATCGTCCTGCTGAACGCCGGGGTGATCTACGGGTACGAACGCCGCTGGAAATCCCAAGGACTTCCCGGCAATCTGGCGATCTCGTATCTCGTGGGTTCGCTCTTCCTGTTCGCGGCCGTCGCGGTGTATTCCGGACCGGTCGCACCGCTGATCCGGGGGACGGTCCTCGCGGCGCTCGCGTCGTTCGCGACCGCGGGCCGGGAGATCACGAAAGACATCGAGGACATGAAGGGCGACGTGGACCGCCGGACGCTGCCGCAGCGGGTCGGCGCCGCGAACGCGGGGTTCGCGGCGGCCGGGTTCCTCGTGATCGCCGTCGGGCTGAGCCTGTTCCCCGCGTACTTCGGAGTCCTGGGCCTGGGATACTTGGTCGTCGTCCTCCTGGCCGACGGAATGTTTATCTACGCCGCCCTCCACTCGGCCGCGAATCCGTCGCGCTCCCAGCGCGTGACGAAGTACGCGATGATCGTCGCCCTCGCAGCGTTCCTCGCAGGTGCGTTCGTGTGAACGTCTACGAATACATCGTCGGCCGGCGCAAGGAAGGCCGGCTCCACATGACCCTCGTCGATCCGGACAAGCAGACGGCCGCGGAGGCCGGGACGATCGCGGCGGAGGCCGCCCGGGCCGGGACGGACGCCGTGATGGTCGGCGGGTCGACCGGGGTGACGCAGGACAAGGTCGACGCGACGGTCCTCGCGATCAAGGAGGCGGCCAAGGTGCCCGTCATCCTCTTCCCGTCGAACGCGCGCAACCTCTCGCCCCATGCGGACGCGCTGTACTTCATGAGCCTGCTGAACAGCCGCGATCCCCGCCTGATCATCGGCGAGCAACGGCTCGCCGCGCCGATCGTCGCGGCGTGGGGTCTCGAGACGATTCCCATGGCGTACCTCGTGGTCGAACCGGGCATGCGGGCCGGCGAAGTCGGGGACGCCGACCTGATCTCCCGGAAGAGCCCCGTCATCGCGGTGCAGTACGCCCTCGCGGCGCAGATGCTCGGCATGAAGCTCGTTTACTTGGAGGCGGGGAGCGGCGCGCCGGAGCCCGTGCCGGACCGGCTGATCCGCGCGGTCCACGAGGCGATCGGGATCCCGCTCATCGTCGGCGGGGGGATCCGCACACCGGAGGCCGCGTCGGCCGTCTCGCGCGCCGGCGCGGACGTCGTGGTGACGGGGACGATCGTCGAGGTCGCCCGGGAAGGCGACGCGTTGCAGCGCATCATCGAAGCGGTGAAGGCGGACTGATGCACGTACTCCGCCCGAAGACGGTGGCGGAGAGCCAGGCCGAGACGACGCGCCTCGCCCGCCGCCTCTTCCTGTCGCCGCGGCCGCAGCGGATGCTCTTCCCGATCCTCGCCTTCGCGTTCATGGAGTCGTACCTGCTCGTCTACCCGGCCGTCGACGCGGGACGGGTCGCCGTCGGCGCGGTCGCGATCGCCCTTCCGGCGTGCATCGCCGCCGTGGCGACGGTCCCCGTGGCGGAGCGCCTCGGAGGCCGGATGTACTTCCGCCGCTCGTTCCTCCTGATCTTCGTCAGCCTGATCCTGCTGGGATCGTTCGAACTCATGGCGGTCGGCGTGTTGACGGCGTACGCGATCTTCGGCGGCGTGACCTACGCGTTCCGGATCGACCGCGTCGCGGTCCTCGGCTACGGCGCGATCCTGTGGATCCGCGAGGTCATCCTCTCGGCGACGTCGAACTCGAAGCACCTGCGTTCGCTCCCCGCCGCCGCGCTGCATCCGGTCCTCGGCCTCGCAGGCCTCGCGCTCTTCGTGCCGGGGTTCGGACTCGCCGACGTCGTGATCGCGCTCGTCGTGTTCGCGTTGTTCTTCGGGAGCGCGGTCGCGTACGCGGAGATCGCGAAGCGCCCGCTCCTACGCTCGTTCGGCGTCGACGGCCTGAAGCTCCTGCGCTTCACCCTGGACCACTACACGGAGCCGGAGGAATCGGGCATCGCCGAGCTGGAGGGGTTCTTCCATTCGATCAGCGTCGTCGCCCGCGTGCGGGTCGGCGGCCTCGCCTTCCGGACGGCGAAGGGCGTGAAGGCGCTGTTCGTCGCGCCGACCGTCCATCCGGGCCCCATGGGCTACGTGAGCGGGAGCGACCTCCCCTCGAAGGTGGCCCGGGGCCTCTCCGATCTCACGCCGAACGTCCTCGTCGCCCACGGCCCGACGACCCACGACGAGAACCCCGCCACGTCGGCGGAGGTGCAGAAGGTCTCCGACGCGGTGCGGGCCCTCGCGACGACGGCAGAGTACGGGGTGCGGGTCGGCCGCTCCTGCCGTGCGTCGTTCGCGCGGGCGTCCGCGCTCGCGCAGGCCTTCGGCGACGTCGTGCTGATCGTCGCCTCCTTCGCCCCGAACCCGACGGACGACATCGACAGCGCGACCGGCCATGCGGCCGTCCAGGAGGCGCGGATCCTCGGCGCGCGGGACGCGATTTTCGTCGACGCGCACAACTGCCTCGAGCCGGGGGTCGGCCTCACGTTGTTCGGCAGCCAGCGGAGCCACGAGATCATCCAGGCCGCGAAAGCCGCCACCGAGGCGGCGTTGAAGGCGCCGAAGGATCGGCCGCGGGTCGGCTACGCGTCGCGCCGCGGCTTCGGCTCGCCGGACCAGGGGATCGGGGCGCGCGGCATCGAGGCGCTCGTCGTCGAGACGGGCGGGCAGCGGACCGCGTACGTCCTCTTCGACGGCAATAACATGGTCCCCGGGATCCGGGACGACATCCGCGCCAAGGTCTCCGGGACTGTGCAGGAGTCTGAGGCGATGACGACGGACAACCACTCCGTCAACCTGACGATGGACGGATTCAACGCGGTCGGCGCGGTGCTCGACCGTGAGACGATCTTGGCGCAGGCGGGGGCCGCCGTGACGGAGGCGGTGGCGGGTCTCGAGCCGGCCGATGCCGCCGCGTTCGCCGGAGAGATCCCGGAGTTCCGGATCTTCGGGCCGCAATCCGCGTCGCGCCTCACGACGTCGATCAGCTCGACGATGGCGGTCCTCCGGCCCGCGTTGTACGTCACGCTGAGCGGTGCGATCGCCCTCGGCGCCCTCGTGATCGTGCTGTTCTAGACGAGCTCGAGGAACGCGCGGTGGATGCGGAGGTCCCCGCCCAGCTCCGGATGGAACGCCGCCCCGATCAAGTGGCCCTGCTTCGCCAGGACGATCCGCTCCTTGTAGCGGGACAGGGGCACGCAATCGCCCCACGTCCGCAGGATCGCGGGCGCGCGGATGAACACGCAGTGGAACGCGGTCGGGAGCCCTTCGATCTCGAGGTCCGTCTCGAATGACTCCCGCTGCCGGCCGAACGCGTTGCGGTCGACCGCCATGTCCATGAGCCCGAGCAGCCGGGTCTTCGTCTTCTCCCCTTGAATGCCCGCGTCCTTGGAGAGGAGGATGCACCCCGCGCACGTGCCCATGATTGGCATCGCCTCGTCTGTGGCGCGGCGGACGATCTCGTCGAACAGCCCGAGTTTCACGAGGAGCTTCGAGATCGTCGTGCTCTCGCCGCCGGGGATCGTGAGGGCGTCGACCCGCGCGAGCTCCTCCGGCCGGCGCACGGCGATCGCGTCGCCTTCTTTCCCGTATTCCCGCATCGCGCGGGCGACCGCATCGACGTGTTCGCTCACGTCTCCCTGCACACCGATGACTCCGATCCGCATCGGTCCACCTAGGCCGGCGGCCGATAAAAACGATTGCGACGTCGCCGCGACGGCGGGCGGCCGTCAGCGGGAGCGGCGGTTCAGCTGTTCTCCTGATCCGTCCCGCGGGCGCGGCGCACTAGTTCCGCGACGACGCCGGCGAACGCCTCGGAGTCGGCGAGGAGGCCGAGTCGCTGGCTCGCGACGCTGCTGATCACGACCTCGTCCCCCGGATGGGGTGCGTCGCGGGGCCGTAGGACCTCGTCGCCCTCCGGCAGGACCGCCTCGCCCATCGGTGAGTGCCGGAAGGCGTCCGGATGACGCTCGTCG
Organism: Methanobacteriota archaeon; assembly: GCA_005878415.1. Lineage (GTDB taxonomy): Archaea > Thermoplasmatota > Thermoplasmata > RBG-16-68-12 > RBG-16-68-12 > RBG-16-68-12. The sequence goes on along the minus strand of VBMM01000045.1, from coordinate 926 downwards.
AGCGGGACGACCTCGAAGAAGCGGTCGAGCAGGACCGGACGACGCAGGTGCCCGAGGATCGTCACGCGGACGCGGTCCATCCCGGGATCGAGGGAGGTGTTCTTCTCGATCGCCTCGCGGTTGATGCCGATCTGGAAGAGGTCGAGTTCCGGCGAGCGACCGCCGAAGGGGGTGACGTACCAGTGTCGAAGGGTCTCGACGGGGAACGCCGGTGCGGGATCGCCCGGTGCCCCGGGCTTTCGTGGCACAGATGGATTTGAGGAATCGGGTCCTATTTGTATCCTCACTCCTGAGAATCCCACATGAGATTCGGCCGCGCGACAATCGATGTCGTCCGTTTCTCGGGGCGCGCGATATCCTTATCTACGACTCGGATGTACGCCAAAATAAGGGTGCCCGCACGGCCATCGGCTTCGTCCTGATCGACATCGAACCGACCCGGGAGAAGGAGGTCTATCAGAAGCTGATGAAGGTCGAGCACATCGTCGAGCTCTACCCGCTGTTCGGCGAGTACGACCTCATCGCGAAGGTCGAGGCGGACTCCTACGACGCGATCGGGGACATCGTCGTCTCGAAGATCCGCAGGATCGAAGGCGTGAAGGCGACGAAGACCCTCGCCCGTGTGTCGTTCTAGTCATCCGCGACCGGCGCGGCCGAGCAGCCTCCGGATGCGGCGGTCCAACTCGTCACGGGCCTTCAGGTGATACGCGAGGAGGAGGGCGGCGGCGCGTTCGCGAGTCCGCGGCTGCCCGACCGGACCCACGTAGACCCATGATCTTCGCCGGGGGGAGCTCCGATGACCATACTCCCAGAAGTACAGGTACCACCGGCGTCGGATGCGCTTCGTCGTGAGACCACAACCCACCTGCGCGTTACCACCGTTTGGTGATAACCTCGATGCCTCGTCCATATGTCGCGTACAGGTA
>VBMM01000280.1 GCA_005878415.1 Methanobacteriota archaeon | reverse complement strand
CACGAAGATGGGACAGCTTCGAAATCGACTTGGGGAATCTTCTTGTCGAAGAAAATGCTCTTGTGGGACACGCTCATCGAAAGCGCGACCGCTAGGTCCGCGTGAATAATTCCGAGGTGCCTTGCGGCGGCGGCGACTCGGGTCTGACAACGAGTATCCACGTTGTTCATGCTCGCGAGTTTCGCCGCGGATCCCACCGCAATCCCTAGGTCCACGCACCGAAGCTGGCAAATGGGTCCGAGGAACTCCCAATCCTCGGACTCCTGCGTATGATGGGCGGGAGTCGCCCGCAGGAATTCGTTGCAGGTGCCGTAACCGCACGCGCCGCAGTCGTACATCGGCGGATACCACTTCTCCAGACCGATGAATAAAATCAGATCGACCTTCTCCGTGGTGTCGGCGTCACGGAAGAAGATGGGGTTCTTCAGTTTCGTCCCCCGAGCCCGAAGCCATTCCGCGAGGCGGTGGAGCGTTTCCTGGTCCTTGACAATCGTGGTCTCAATGAAAGGCTTGGATCCTTTGAGGAACAACTGCCCTCCGCTCTTCGGAGCGGTCATCGCGCTGACGGCGCACATCTTCGCGACGTTTTCGACGACTTCCGTGAACATCTCTCTCTGGTCCATCCGTCACCACTCCCTCGGTCACTCGTCTTGATATACCGCCGCCCGGTGGGTGGCAGGCAGGAAGGCGTAAACCTTGTTTTTCTGTTGGTCGATTGCCAATGTGTGGGCTCCTTTCTCCGTCGGCACGGTTTCGAGGAGCTTCATGCGCCTTGCGTCGAAGACATCGATCACCCCAGGGACGCCGACGGCGACGTAGACATGGCTCAGCGCCGCGTTGAAGAAAACGACGTCCGGCGCGCCGCTCACCTCCCCGACCAACCGGACCTCCCCCGAGTCTACATCTACCGCGACCAGCTCCCCTCCGTCACAGGCGCAGAAGAGGTGTCTCCCGCGCGGGTCGAGGTCGAGGCCATGGGGTCCCTTGGCGGGAACCTCGTAGGCCTTCCGAATTCCTAAGGGATTTTTCGCATCGATTCGCACGATGAGCGGCGGATCTGCGATATTCACGTAGAAAGCGGCCGTCGGGCCGTCGTGCACGGCCCACCGAGGGCGCCCCGGAAGCTCCACGGTACCGATGACTGCCTTCTGGCCGACATCGACCAGCGAAACGGTCGAGGAGTTCCGGACGCTTGAATCGCCAACATTCGCGACGAGTAAGAGACCAAGCGAGGGATCGAAGGCGAGCCCATTGGGACGAATGCCAACGGAAAGCCTCATCAGTTCTTCCTCGCTGCCCGCGGCGAAAGTGCTAACCGTGTTCTCCCCACGATTTGCAGTGAACATGAGTCTGCGTTCGTCGGATACGAGGACGCCCGCGACCCCCTTCAGTCCGGGGATCGACCGGAGGAATCGATCGGAGAGCGAGTCCACGACATCGAGACAGTCGTTCGAAGTGTGGGCGATGTACAGTCTAGAGGAAGCACGATGGACCGCGGCATGATCGCTCGACCTTGAGTTTGCAATACGCATAGAGCGCATCGTACGCGGGAAACTGGAGCCGCATGTTCTCAAAATCGTCCTTCGCATTCGCTCGGAACCCCAGAGCCATCGCCTCGAGCCCCGCACCCTCGGCACGCCGCGCTCGCGGGGCCGCATCCGCCGTGCGCACGATTTCGGCCATGTCGAGAAGCCCCGGGTCCGCGAGCTTGTACTGCTTGATGATCGCGTCGAAGCTGCAACGCTCGTCGCCGCCCTCCTTGTAATGAAATAGCTCGGCGCCCGGGCTGTCGTACGGGATCGCACCTTCCTGTTTCGCGACGTCCAGGACCTTCTCCCGCGGCACGAACAGGAATTCCGCCTTCGGATCGATGAACCTCGACACGAGCCACGGGCACGCAATCCGGTCTACTTTCGCCTTCTCTCGGGTTACCCATTTCATCGAAGCCCTCCCAAATCCGACCACCAAGCAGGCAGGACATCTATGTATATTTTCACGTCCTCGCCGCCCGCGGCGTTCGAAGCGCGACGCTCTGCGCGGTGGAGTCGTGAGCCTCGGAGACTGGATCGATCGAGACGGGAAGCTCATCATCGTGGAGAAGACCGTCCGCACGGTTCCTTACGGGTTCCTGAGCGTCGCATTCGGCGTGTACTTGAAAGAACTCGGTCTCGATGCGTTCGCCATCGGGGTCGTCGTGACGGTGACTGTCCTGACGAGCGCCCTGTACACAGGCGTCTCCAGCTTCCTCGCCGACCGAATCGGGCGAAGGCGAGTCCTCGTTTTTTTCGCTTTGATGGACTTCGTGGCCGGGACGCTCCTCTTCCTTTCGACGGATTGGTGGCCCGCCGTCCTCGCCGGCATCGTCGGGAACATGACCGTCGGGGCGGGGGAGGTCGGGCCGTTTCTCTCCCTCGAGCAGGCGATTCTTCCTAAGACGATCGAGTCGGGTCGACGGACGCTGGCGTTCAGCATCTACAATCTGGTGGGGTATGGAGCGGCAGCGACCGGGGCGCTCCTCGCGGGACTTCAGGCGTACGTCGGGTATCGACCACTCTTCCTCGGCTACATGGTGTCCGGACTCGCGGGAGCCGTCATCTACACCCGCCTGTCAGGGAGCGTCGAGCCGCAGCGGAGTCCCGGGAAGCGGCCGGTGCTCTCCACGCGAGGCCGACCGATCGTGTTCAAACTGTCGGCGCTCTTCGCGGTCGACTCGTTCGGCGGCGGCTTCATCGGATCGAACATCCTCTCCCTCTACTTCCTGCTCCGATTCGATTTGAGTCTGGCCTCGTTGGGGGCGATCTTCTTCGCCGCGCAGCTCGTGACCGCGGTGTCTTTCCTCCTTGCGGAGCGGATCGCCCGAAGGATTGGTCTGTTGCGGACGATGGTCTTCAGCCACGTGCCGTCGAACCTCTTCCTCATCGGGGTCGCGTTCGCCCCGACGCCGCTGAGCGCCGTCGTCCTCCTGCTGTGCCGCCAATCACTGTCGCAGATGGACGTGCCCACGCGACAATCGTACGTCATGGCGATCGTGGACGAATCGGATCGGACCGCGGCAGCGGGTCTCACGAGCACGACCCGCACCGTGTCGTCCTCGATCAGCCCCTCGCTAGCGGGGTATGCGCTCGCCAGCCTTTGGAACGGGACACCGTTAGTGGCGGCGGGGATGATCAAGCTCGCGTACGACGCGATGATCTACAAGGTCTTCCGGAAGGTGCGACCTCCCGAGGAACAGGCCGCCGGGAGAGGATAGTCGCGTGCCGCGTGGATGGAGACGGGGCATGCGAAGAACCGCTGCGACCCAATGGAATGAAGCGGGCACGGAGGGATTCGAACCCCCGTCTTGGGCTCCGAAGGCCCATAGCCTAGTCCAAACTGTCTGAAGCCCGTAATTCCCGCAGGGGAAATACGCCCGCTTGGGGATTTGAACCCCACTCGCCGGGTCCGAAGCCCGGTAGTCTATCCAGGCTAACCTAAGCGGGCGAGGCCGACAGGTGGTCGAACCGTTAGAAGCCTTCGGGAAGGCCGTGGTCGGTGCCGTGGGTTTTGTGTGTCGCGGTAGTGATAACTACCCGATCCGAAAAGCGTTATATGATACCGAACAGAAAGAACCGGTCAGGGGGTCAAAGAGCCCCGAGCAGGGCGGTCCTCTCGGTTAATCGGCCCCGTCGGTTACGGAATCAGGATGCCGGTGTTTGTAATGAGTCCCAAGCCGAGGATTCCGAACCGCAAGGGCGCATCACTTCCGCGTCCGCCGGCTGACGACAGCCCGCGAAGCGGCCTCTGCGTCGGCAAGGCGGGTGACGTCCAATTTGACGACCATATCAGATCATTGGACTTGCCCACGGCCTTCTCGACCGCTTTGGTGTCTCGACCCGTGGCGACAACGGCATGGCCAGCGGCTAAAGCCGCCTTCGCGATGTCGACGCCCATGCCACGGCCGGCGCCGGTGACAAGCCAAACTTTCTTTCCGGTCGTCCGCTGGTGATTTTCCCTTTGCTTCACATCGCATCTCCTCCCGCGCCTGGCGCATGAATACCATGTCGGGTAGTCCAAACTAGCCGACGTGCCGGG
>VBMM01000279.1 GCA_005878415.1 Methanobacteriota archaeon | reverse complement strand
CAATCCGCGAGAGCACCTGTGGGACAATTCAGGACGCATGGCGCATGTGCCTTGGCAATCTCAAGTCGATTGCAGAGGGTCGCACGGACAGCGTCCGGCCCGACCACTCGGCCGTCACCGGCCCCGAAATGCGGCTCTCGGCCTTGATCGAAGCCCAGCCAGCGCGGGTGTTCCAGGCGTTGACGGACCCGGAGGAACTCGACGGATGGACGACCGGTGGTGTACCTACGAAGAAGGCTCGCGCCGATCTGCGTCCGGGTGGCGCCTTCGCGTTCGGCGGGGAAGATGGACCCGATCGAATTCTCGAAATCGAACGAGGGCGGCGGATCGTCCTCCGCTGGCCGCTCGGAGAGCGCGAGTTGCGCGTCTCGCTGGAACTCGAGGAGAAGGCGAGTGGGACGGCGATCTACCTCGTCGAAGACGGATACGCCGATGTCGGGAGCCCTCGCGTCCTCGAGCACCGAGGACGGTGGTCCGATCTCCTGGTTTGCCTGAAGAACCAGATCGAGGGCGGCCACGCCGGCTTCCTCAACGCGTACGAGGATCAGACGCGAGCCCGTTGAGGCCTAGTTTGCCGACAAGGCTCGGCCAGTCTTCTAGGACCGCCATCGCAGCGTTATGGCCTGCGGCGCCGATGACGCCCCCACCCGGATGGGCTCCCGCGCCGCACAGATAGAGCCCACGAACCGGCGTCCGATAGCGGGCCCATCCGGGCACGGGACGGAACGAGAACATCTGATCCGGCAGGATCGCACCATGGAAGACGTCGCCCCGCGTCAGCCCATACTCCCGCTCCATGTCCAGCGGCGAACGCCACCGCATCGCAATGACGGCGCGCCGGATGTTCGGGGCGTAGCCCTCGAGGACGTCGAGAATCCGATTCGCGAACGGCTCCGACTCCGTCTCCCAGGATCCTCGCGCCAGATCGAAGGGAGCGAACTTGGCAGAAACGGTGAGCGTGTGCTGCCCTGCGGGCGCGACGGTCTCGTCGTTCGTCGACTGGAGGACGAATTCGAGGAACGGTTCCCGGGACGGTTCGCCTCGCCGTGCGTCGTCATATGCGTGCTCCAGGTAGTCGACCGACGGGGCGATGTCGATGATCGTTCGGTGATGCGGCTGGACGGACGTGCCAGGAATCGCCTCGAAATCCGGCAGCTCCCGCAACGCGAGGTTCAACTTGAACGATGACGACTCAAAGCGGATCCGCGAGACCGCACGGACGAAATCTGCCGGCAGGTTGTCGTTCCCGACCAGGCCGAGAAAAGTCCGCTTCGGATCTGCGTTGCTCAGGACCACGCGAGCCCCGAACGACGTGCCATCCGCAAGCGTAACGCCGACGGCACGGCCATCACGAATCGCAACATGCGCGACCTCGACGCCGGTTCGGATTTCGGCCCCAAAGAAACGAGCGGCCTGAGCGATTGCCTCGGAGATCGCTCCCATCCCACCGAGGGCCCAACCCCAAGCACCCTTCACCCCGTTGATGTCCCCGAGCGTATGGTGGCCCAAGACGAAGGAGGTCCCCGGAGTCCGAGGGCCCGCCATGGTGCCGGCGACCGCGCTGGTCGCGAAGGACGCCTTCACCTCGTCCGACTCGAAGAAGTCATCGAGCAGGTCCGCAATCGACATCAGCATGACCCGGCGCAAGAAGTCCTCGGCCTCCGGAGTTTGGATGAGGCTCGCCAGATCCGCGAGCGACACGGGAGGTGCGAGGAGAGTCGGTTCGACCAGTTCCGCGAACTCCTCCCAGAAGCGCTCGTACTTCGGCCATGCGACTGCGTCCGCCTTGGAGAACCGCTCGATCTGCTTCCGGTTCCACTCGGGGTCGAGTCGGTAGAGGAGGTATCGGCGATCGGGAAACGGGAGGAAGCTCGAAGGATCGTAGACGTGTTCCTCGAGGCCGAACGAGGAGAGACGCAGGTCCTGCTTGATCTCCGGGCGGAGTAGGCCGCAGGTGTAGGCGAGCGTCGACACACGGAATCCGGGAAGGATCTCCTCCGTAACGCAGGCCCCTCCGACGATCGGTCGACGCTCCAAGACGAGGACTTTGAGACCCGCCTTCGCGAGGTAAGCGGCGGCGACGAGCCCGTTGTGACCACCGCCGACGACGATCGCGTCCCGCTCGATCATCTGCGGACGGTATCCGGGGGCCCTCTAAAGGGATTGCTCCACCGTCACGCTTTCTTCCGCGCCGGCTCGAAGAACGGCCGCTCCACGACCGTCGCCGGCGCGCGATGGCGCTCCCACTCGACGGACACTTCGATTTCGACTCGGGTCCCAAGTTCCGAGTAAGGCGCCGCGACCGTTGCGATCGCGATGTATTTTTTCAGGAGCGGGGACCAGCAACCGCTCGTGGCCCAACCGACTTGGCGGTATCCGGAGTAGATCGGGACTTTCTCCCGCCACGGTTCCGATGGAGGCTGAGG
>VBMM01000151.1 GCA_005878415.1 Methanobacteriota archaeon | reverse complement strand
TCGAGTACAACGACGACCAGAAGAAGCTCCTCCTGCAGAAGCTCGCGGAGATGCGCGCGGCGATCGTGAAGGGCGAGGCCCACCGCAACCACACCCGACCGGGGAAGTGCATCCACTGCTCCCGCCGGGGCGGGTGCCCGGAGCGGCTCGCCTAGGGCCCCTTCTTCTTGTCGCCGAACGGGACGCCGAGGCGCTCCGCGATCTGCTCGATCTGCTGCGTGAGCTCCCGGAGCTCCCCCCGCATGTGGAGCATCTCCTGCTCGAACGGGGTGAAGCTCTGCGTTGAGAGGATCCGATGGGATACCAACATCCCGACGAAGACCGCCCCGACGATCGACAGGATCGAGATGGCGGCGACCGCGAGCAAGAACGTGAAGAGAGAGGTGATCGGGTCGCTCGGGTTGATCAGCCCCGTGACGACCCCGAGCTCGATCGCGACCAGCACGCTCACGATGAGGATCCACAGAAGGGTCGATCGCGAAAGCTTCATGGAAGCGTCCCCCGCGGCGGGATGCCCCAACGGAAATCGTCCGGCGGGTACCGTCGGATCACCGTGTTCACGTTGTCCTTCTCGTACGGGAATGTGAACAACATGAACGTCCGGTTATCCTGATCTTTCTCGGCGCGAACACCCAGCGATGGATGCCATACGAGTCCATCTCCTCGATCGATCCGTTGACCGCCGACGACGACTCGTTGAACGTCAACCGGATCAGGTCATACTGGTACGCCTGGAGCGCCCAGCTGGCGTAGACGACGAAAGACGATTCGTTCCGCGACATCCCGATGATTAGGATCGGGAGGGATGCGAACCCCGGCGTCGGCCGCCCCAGCAGAGCCGGTGTGACGACGATCAAAGAGGCCAAGAGCAAGACCGACAGGACCATCGCGGCGCGGACCCACACCTCCCGCTCCACGTCGCGGCCAATAGAGAGAAATGATAATAAACGTTCGGCGCGGGGCGGGTTCCCGCCTACGCCTCGTCCGGACCGAAGTGAAAGAGCGACGCGACGCCGAACAGGCACGCGCTCACGACGGCCGCGAGGAAGTTCGTGGCCGCGCCGTCGGCCGTGCCGAAGGCGAGGTATCCGATCGCGGGAATCGTGAACGACGCGGCGCTGAACAGTCCGCTGGACAGCCAGAGGAATTTTCGGAAGCGCGCACTGAACGTGAGGGGCGGCTCCTCGACGTCGTGCGCCGGAGGATAGATGAACTTGTGGAGCCACACGAGGAGCGAGCGAAGGCGGACGAGGACCGCCACACCCGATGGACGCAAGATGTCGGCGGCGGACGGGGACTCCGTGGTCGTCGCCACGGCCCGCACCGACCGGGGCCGGGGGCCATGTACGTGCCGAGGCGGTTATCGCCGTTGAATATCACGCCTCGTGTGCGGCGAGCCTCGGATGTGAGAGGAGCCCGAAGGTCTCACCGGAGACGATCGTCCCTTAGGCGGGCATGTCATGCGGATTTGGAAGGAGACTCATCCCTGACTCCCTTGACAAGCCGGCGGCCGCGATGACCGCCTCACGACGGAAAGAAAATGGGTGGCTTTCACGGCCACCCAGTTGGGGGGGAGGTAATCGTGACGAATCCCGACCGGACCCGCGACCCCTCCGGCGGCATCCCGTCCCTTCGTTCGCTATTTTTGCATGTACTCCCGCTTGAACGCCTCGGCCTCGGCCAAGGTTCGCTCCGCGTCCTGCATCTTCTTGAGCTTCTCGGTGACGAGCTCCACGCGGCCGTAGACGAAATCCCGGATCGCGGCGCGCACAGCCTCCGAACGGCTCGGGAAGTCGTCGACCTGCACGAGGAAGTCGAGCGCCTTCAGGTACCGCGCAGGGAGGCGCAGCGTGATCTTCTCCGTGTCCGCATCCCGCATCTCGATCGCCCGACCGCGTATGTCAAACCGACCCCGTTTGACTGACGCTTGTCGGGCGGCAAATGTTTTCTCGCTATATAACGATTGCTGGGACGTTCGCAGAGGAAGGGACTCCGGTTCGTGTGGAGGGCGTATCCGGGTGCGTCGATCCGCCTCCCGCTCCATCGTCTCGATACGAATCGTTTTATCAGGTCCATGGACCTTCGCCGCCGCGATGACCGACGTGCCCCGGGAAGCCTTCCTCCTGCCGGGACCGGTGAAGATGCATCCCCGGGTCATCGAGGCGATGGCGGTCCCGGCGATGAACCACCGCGGCCCCGAGTTCAAGGAGGTTCTCGCGGAAGTCCGGACGCTCACGCAATACGCCTTCGCCACGCACGGCCCGGTGGCGGTCCTCTCCGGATCCGGGACGGCAGGCCTGGAGGCCGCCGTGTCCGGCCTCCTGCGGAAGGGCGACCGCGTGCTGAACCTCGTGAACGGGAAGTTCAGCGAGCGATTCCACGAACTGTGCCAAGTCTTCTCGACGTCGACGGCGCTGACGTTCGACTGGGGCACGGCCGTCGATCCGGCCTCCGTCGCCGCGGCGATGGACTCCCAGGATTACCGGGCCGTCACCTTGTGTTGGAACGAGACCTCGACCGGGCTCACAAACCCGATCGCGGAGGTCGCGAAAATCGTGAAGGACCACGATGCGCTCTTCCTCGTCGACGGGATCACGGCCGTCGGCGGCATCGAGAACCGCATGGAGGCGTGGGGCCTGGACGCCCTGATCGTCGGGTCGCAGAAATGCCTCGCGGCACCCGCGGGGCTCAGCGCGGTCGCACTCTCGAAGCGGGCGTACGAATTGCTTCACCCCGAGACCTCGTTTTACGTGAACCTGAAGGCGCACATCGACGCGCTGGCGAAGGAGGACACGCCGTTCACGCCCGCGGTGCCGCTGTTCCTCGCCTTCCGCGAGGCGTTGCGCCTCCTGAAGGAGGAGGGCCTCGAGCACCGCATCGCCCGGACGAGGACGCTCGCGGAGGCGGCCCGAGCGGGGGTCGCCGCGCTGGGGCTGGAACTCTTCCCCGACCGCCGGTTCGCGTCGAACACGGTGACCGCCATCCGCTATCCTCCCGGGATCGATGATTCGAAATTCCGGAAGATCCTCCGGGCGGACCACCGTACGATCGTCGCGGGAGGCCAAGCCCAGCTCAAGGGGAAGATCTTCCGGATCGGTCACATGGGCATCTGCTCCATCGAGGACCTACAGGAGGGGTTCCGGGCAATCGAAACGACGCTCGCGGCGATGGGTCACCGCGTGAAGGCCGGAGCCGCCGTCGAAGCGATGGCGGGCCGCGCCTGAGGCTACTACCGCCACGTCACCGAGACTTCGTCCGTCCGGTATCGCTGGTCCACGGTGGTCCCGCGGATCGTCATGCGGACGCCTGCGCGGTGCATCTCCAGTCCGGTCCACGCGATCATCGCCCCGTTGTCGATGCACAGGTCGCCGGGAGGGACGAACATCGTCGCCCCGCGGTCGGACGCCATCCGGCCCACCATCTCCTGGAGGCGTCGGTTGCGGGCGACGCCGCCTCCGAGGAGGACCTCCTCCTTGTCCACGTGGGCCATCGCTCGCTCCGTGACCTCCGTCAGCATCGCGAAGGCGACCTCCTGAATCGAGAATGCGAGGTCCTCGAGCGACGCGCCGTGCGTGCGCAGGGCGAGGGCCGCGGTCAGCATCCCGCTGAAGGCGACGTCCATGCCCTTCACGCTGTACGGCAGCGGGAGGAGCCGCGATCGTTGGAGGGCGAGATTCTCGAGGATGGGACCGCCGGGAAACGCGAGCCCGCACTCGCGGGCGAACTTGTCGAGGAGATTCCCGATTCCGATGTCGAGCGTCTCCCCGAAGACGCGATACCGGCCTCGGGCGAAGGCGATCACCTGTGTGTTACCGCCGCTCACGTAGAGGAGGACGGGATCCTTCGCATCCGTGACCCCACGCCCGATCTCAAGGTGAGCGACGCAGTGGTTGACGCCGAGAATCGGCACGTCGAGAGAGAGGGCGAGCGCACGCGCGGCCGTGGCCACCGTCCGGAGGCACGGCCCGAGCCCAGGCCCTTGCGAGAACGCGATTAGGTCGAGGTCATGCAGCTCGATTCCCGCAACCCCCGCCGATTTCGCGATCAGCGGGACGACGAGCTCCGCATGATGGTTCGCCGCCTCGCGCGGATGGATGCCGCCCTTCTCCGGCCGGAGCATGTCGTACACGTTCGCGAGGATCCGGCAGCGCTCGTCGACGATCCCCACGCCGACCGTGTGCGCGGTCCCTTCGATGCCGAGGGCGAGCATTCAGCGCGGTAAGGGGACTCGGAGAAAAGGGTTTACGGGGCGTTGGAGCGGCGGTCGGATCGCAGGCTCCAGCGTCGGTCAGTTTCCAAATCAAGGGGCCGGCGGCCTCTTGCGGATCCGTTGCGCCGCTAGGACGATGACTGCGCCCGCGACCGCGCCACCGAGCACGCCAAGCCCAATCCAAGTCCACGACGCCGCCGAACCCGCACCCGGAACGGTGACGGAGAAGCGCGTCGTGGTCGCGTGGCCGCCGGAGTCCGTGACGATGAGCGTGATGAGATACGTCCCAGCGGACGCGTAGGCATGGGTCGGGCTCGCCTCGGCGCTCGTCATCCCGTCTCCGAAGTCCCACCGGTACGTGTACGGAGGCGAGCCGCCGGATACCGTCGACGAGAACTGGAGGGTGCCCGGGCCGACGGCGGCAACCGGCTCGACGATCGGCACGACGGACAGGTTCACGAGCGCGCGGGACACGTTGACGTAGAGCACGTTCGAGAGCGTGTCCTGATGAAAGTCGACGCCGCCGCTATCGTATACGATGAGCCAAACCGTGAAGTTCCCGCTCGTGAGGTAGATGTGCACCGGATTTGCATCGGGACTCTGCGCGCCGTCGCCGAGGGTCCAGTGATATTCGTACGGCGGCGTGCCGCCGCTCACCTGACTCGAGAAGGCGACCGTCAGGGGCAGCGTGCCTTCCGTCGGTGTCGCCGAGATCGATGCCTCGAGCGTCGGAGGCGGCGGCGGAGGCGGGTTCGTCACGGTGATCGGATACGATTGGTTGCCGGTGAGGCCTCCGGTGTCGCGGGCCTCGAGCAGGACCCAGTAGGTCCCGGGCGAATCGAAGGTGTGCGTCGCGTTCTTCTCCGTGGACCACGGCGTGTCCCACGTGCCATCGCTCTCCCAGTCCCAGTGGACTTCGAGGGCCGTCACCGGGTCCTCTTGGTCGAAGACTTTCGCCCAGAAACTGAAGAGCGTGGTGGTGTTCCCGCCCGCCGGGGAATAGCTGTAATTGGCGTATGGGGGTGTGTTCGCGTTCGGCCGCGGTGGTACGCTCGCTCCCGGGAGGGGCGAAGCGGTCGACGCCGAGAAACCCGCCGCGAGCGTCATCGTTAGGAGAATGACAAGGGCGGCGAGCCAAATCCCGGGCAGCGAGCGGCTCCGAATCATGGCCCCTTCCTTTGGGCGCTTAGGACGGCCCGGCGGAAAGTCTTTTCGCGAGGACAACAACGAAATTGGATGACCGCTTGTCTCGTGCCGATGGCAACCGGCGGGCGCGGTCCCCTGCTCTACGCGTACCGACCGATCCCCGCCAATCCGATGACGGTCGCGCTCCTGCTCCTCGTCCTCGTCGTGACCTTCGTCATCGGCCCGATCGCCGCCGGCCCGGAGGGCCTATGGCCGCTCGGAGGATTCTGTTTCCTGCCCCTCGCCATCGTCCTCCTCGCGATGGCGGTCTTCAAGCCGAGCCCGACGTTCGTCTTCGAGGACGGGATCGAGATCTCCGTTCCCCTATGGCGGCGGATCCTTGGCGAGCGACGATACTTCGCGTGGTCCGAGGTCCGCGACGTCTATCCGCGAAGCTACGAGGTGGCAGGCTCCTTCCTCTCGCCCTTCGCATCGTCCGCGGGGACGCTCGTCCACACGGGTATCGGCATCGAGACGAAGGCAGGCCATCAACTCGTGATCCGGTTCACACCCGGCTCGATCCAAGCGTTCCGCGCGGACTCGCGAGGGTACGTCGAGGCGATGGCCGCAGTCCGCGACCGGTTTGCGCGTCACGGAGACCGCATGGTCACGACCGCACGCGCGCTCTCCGACGAGGAGGTCCTGGCCATGCAGGCGCGCGCCCGCGAGCCGCTCGTATCGATCGTCGGCGTGTTCTTCGCATTCTTCCTCCCGCCCGCGATCGTCGCGGCGGTCCTGCTCATCGCAAGCGCCGCTCGCGTCGCGTTGACGCCCGTCGTCTTGGCGGCCTCCATCGTCATGGCCCTCCTCCCCCCGGCCGCCTCGATGACGCGGACCCTCCGACAGAGCGAACGTCGGAACGACGTCCTCTCGGAGCTGGCGAAATATCAGGAGCATCTTCGGGAGGAGGGACACGCCGCAGGCACGGATCGAACCGTCCCGCGAGTTAACCCCGAAGAGGGTTAACGAGATCCGATCACCGACCCGACGGCGGGCCTCCCTCGTTGGCTCGGCGTTCCCCCGAGGCCACGAGCCGCACGCGGTGCGCATCCCGCACGTCGTACACACGTCCCCGCCACCGGACCGTCTCGGGATGCCGCGTCCGAACGAGTCCCCATGCCATGACCCAGGGGACCGCCAGGGCCGCGACGGCCGACCGCCATCCGGGTACGCTCCACGCGGCGGCAATCTCCGGAGCGGCGGAGAACAAGGCGCGACGGCGCAGGGACGCCTTCACGATCGCGGACGGCAACGGCGCGAGGAACAAGATTGCGGGCACGAGGTACAGCGGTCCCCACGGGACGGCCAGAGCCAACGACAGCGCTCCGAAGACGATGGATCCGATGAAGACCGCGAATGCGGCGACGGCGTAGCGGCGGACGACCGGCAGGTACAGAGTCGCCATCGTGATCTGACGCTCGCACCACTCGAGGCACATGAGGCGCGTCGCGCCCTCGAACGTCGCCACGAGCGCCGTGGGAACGTAGGCGATCTGCAGGCCGGCCTCTCGCACCGACTGCGTCAGCACCAGGTCGTCGCTCAGGACGCCCCGCCATCGCTCGCCGAGCCGCAACGTCGGCAGGCGATCCCGCCGCACCGCGCACGAACCGCCCCAGGCGAACGACCGGCGCGGGTCGAACAGGACGTTCGCGCTGACGCCGTTCCACTCCGCGCGGACGAGGGACCAGAACGTCGGACGCGGAGGCACATACCAGCGGAACCCCGTCGCGACGCCCACGCTAGAGTCCGCGAGCGGCTGCACGAGCTGCCGCAACCAATCCCTCGCCGGCCGGATGTCCGAGTCCGCGAAGACGACGACCGCGTCGTCCGCCGACAGGTGGGCGAGGGCGGACCGGAGGGCGTTCACCTTGCCCCGAAGCGCGTCCGGTTCCGACGCGACGAGGTCGACTCGGATCCGCGGGAATTCTGCCGCAATCTCGCGGATCCGGATGGCCGCGGGGTCCTCGAGATCATCCGGCACGACGAGGAGCCGATACGACGGGTAGGCCTGCGCGAGGATCGCTCGCACGTTCTCGTCGAAACCCTCGTCGAGGCCTCGGACCGGCAGGATGACGACGCTCGCCGGGAGGAACGCGCCGAGGGCGGTGCGCGATGCGCGACGCACGGACGATGCAGAGCAGATCCGGGGGCACGCAGGCCGAGTACCGAGCCCCGGGTTAAAGCTTGGGCGCTCAACCGTGATCAGTGGGGGACTTGAGCGACGGCGTGCCCGCAGTACGGGCAATGGTTGTACTCGATCGAGAGGAACATGCCGCACGCCGTGCACGCGCGCTGACGGATCGGTTCGCGGACGATCCCCGGGCCGGCGCCGACGACGATTGCGATCGCTCCACCGGTGATCGAGAGCGCCATCCCGATGAAGAACCCTCCCAAGCTGAAGATGCTCAGGGCCCCGAACACGACGGTCACGATCCCCCAGACGACCCCCTGAGTCGGCCGAACGAAACCGAGCGAGGATCCAACGAGCACGAGGACTCCGGAGACGAGCCCGAGGACGAACCCGTACCCGCCCAGGAAGAACGGTCCTCCGTAGTAGGGCGAGAACACGTAGGGCAGATAGATGACGCTCACCAAGAGGATGAGGATCCCCCCGACCAGACCGAACACGAACGAGACCGCAATGCGGCTGTCGCGTATCATGGCACCCCTCGGGCGGGCATCGCGGCCCGCCATATCATCCTTCGCGAATCGGTCGGCCGCCGGCTCACGACCCCACGAGGACGTCGTCGCCCTCGATCCGCACCTCGAACGTCCGAAGTCGCGCGGCCGGATTGATTGTGTTGGCGCCCGTGCGGACGTCGTACTCCCATCCGTGCACCGGACACGTCACGACGGACCCGTCGAGTTCGCCTTCGCCGACCGGACCGCCGCGGTGCAAGCAGACGTTCGAGAGCGCATAGAACCTTCCGTCGACGTTGAAGAGGGCGACGGGATAGCCGTGCACGACGACGACGCGCCCGCAACCGGGCGGCACGTCCGTCGTCTTCGCGACGCGGACGAACGCGACCATCACGTCCGCGAGCCGTGCCGCCCCCATGAAGGTTGCGAAAAGTTTTATGATGGCCGCGCGGCATGGATGGCCGGGTGCCCCATGACGCGCGAGCAACAGGCGAAGTTCACGGCCCAGTGCAAGGAGTTCGTCCTCGGGATGAGCCGGCTGGAGCTGCGCATTGCCAAGCTCGACGACGGCTTGACCAAGGACGAGCAGCGGTCCGCGTTCAAGGAGATCTTCGAGTGGCTGGGCACGACGACGGAGATCCCGCCGAACTCCTACACCCGGGAGTGGGCCCGCGAGTTGCTCGCGGCCGTCGGCGCGATGGCCCAGTACGGGAAGTACGAAGGCTCCGCGGACGGGTACATCGTGTGACCGCCCGTTTTACTCACTTGAGTAAAATGGCAACGCTCGTTCCTGCCGATTAGGTGGAAGGCCGAATCTCTCCCGGTGGCGCGAGGCGAAACCTTATTCTCGGTCCCGCCATCCGTCGCCTCGAGGGCGTGGGTTCGATGGAATTCCGGAATGAGCGGACGTGGCAGAACGCGGTGGAGCTCGGGAAGACGGAGGAGTTCCATGCGCACTACGAGGCCGCGGTGGACAAGGTCCGAGCGGAGTTCGGCGCGAAGCACCCGATGATCGTCGACGGCCAAGAGGTGTGGGCCGACGCGACGTTCGAGGACACGAGCCCCGCCGACACGACGCTCGTGCTCGGGCACTTCCAGAAAGGCACGCGGGCGCACGCGAAGCAGGCGATCGACGCGGCGAAGCCGGCGTTCCCCGGATGGGCCGCGACGCCGTACGCGGAGCGGGTGCGCATCGTCCAACGCGCGGCGGACCTGATCGCCGAGCGGAAGTTCGCGTACGCCGCGCTCATGTCCTTCGAGAACGGGAAGAACCGCTACGAGGCCATGGCCGACGTCGACGAAGCGGCGGACCTGATGCGCTGGTACGCCGCCGAGATGCTGCGCAACCAGGGGTACGAGCATCCGATGGGGCAGTTCCTCCCGGGCGAGACGACCCGGTCGATCCTCAAGCCGTACGGCGTCTGGGCTGTCGTCGCGCCGTTCAACTTCCCCCTCGCGATCGCCGCCGGGATGTCGACGGGCGCGCTCATCACCGGCAACACGGTCGTCTTCAAGCCGGCGAGCGACACGCCGTTCATGGGCCTGAGGCTGGGCGAGGTGCTGCGGGAGGCCGGCCTCCCGCCCGGCGTGTTCAACTACCTCACCGGACCCGGCAACACCGTCGGGCAGGAACTCGTCGACAATCCGGAGGTGGACGGCTTCGTGTTCACGGGGTCGCGCGCCGTCGGGGTGAAGGCGTTCGAGACGTTCCGCGGGAATCGACCGAAGCCGATCATCACGGAGATGGGGGGCAAGAACCCGACGATCGTCACCGCGACCGCAGATGTCGAGAAAGCGGCCTTGGGCGTGATGCGCGCGGCGTTCGGCTTCGGCGGGCAGAAGTGTTCCGCGTGCTCGCGCGTCCTCGTCGACCGATCCGTGAAAGAGGCGTTCCTCGAGCGACTCGTCGCGGAGACGCAGAAGATCAAGGTGGGCGACCCGACCGTGCGAGACGTGTACCTCGGACCCCTCATCAACGAAGCCGCGGTCGCGACGTACGACAAGGCGATCCAGGAGATCAAGCGGTCGAAGGGCAAGATCCTCACGGGCGGCACATCGGGCAAGGGTCCCGGGCACTTCGTCGCCCCGACGATCGTCGACGGCCTGCCGCGCGATCATCGGATCAACCGGGAAGAGCTGTTCGTCCCGATCCTGTCGGTCATCGACGTCGACGGGCTCGACGACGCGGTGCGGGTCGCGAACGACGTGGACTACGGGCTCACGGCGGGGATCTTCACGCGAGAGCCGGCGGACCTCCGGCGGTTCTTCTCGGAGATCCAGGCGGGCGTCTTGTACGCGAACCGAGCCGCGGGCGCCACGACCGGCGCCGTCGTCGGAGTGCAGGCGTTCGGCGGCTGGAAGATGTCCGGAAGTTCGGGCAAGTCGGCGGGCGGGCATTACTACCTCCCGCAGTTCTTGCGGGAGCAGAGCCACTCGGAATACTCCTGAGCGCGGACCGCATCGGCTCCAATCGACGTCCCAATGTGGGCGTCCGGAGAAACGTTATATAGAATCCACCGAATCCCGTCACATCGTAGCACGGAGCGAGCGCTCCGCGCCGCGTGGTTGGGTGGTCGGCATGGTCGAGGGGGCCGAGGGGCGGCGAGTGAATCCGGTCTGGCGAACGCGCGTCGTCGCGACCGTCCTGGTCGCGGTCTTGTCCGTCTCGTCGATCGCCCTCGCCCTCATCACGACGGCCGAAGGCGCCCGAAGCGCTCTCGGGCCGACGCCAGCCGCCGCACCGTTCCGGATCTTCACCGTCGGTGACCCCCGTCTCTCCGTCGCGACCTTGAATCCGCTCGTCATGACGTCCGCCGAGGAATTCATCATCACGTACAACGTCTACAGCACCCTGATCACGTACGATGGGAACTACCGCCTGCGCAGCGACCTCGCCTGGAACTACTCCGTCGCCTCGGACCAGAAGACATGGACCTTCCGACTCGTCCCGGATGCGTACTTCACGAACCCGAGCAACCCCGGCGACCGGAGCCACCCCGTCACCGCGGACGACGTCGTGTTCTCCTTCCGACTCAACCTGAACGAATCGGCGAGCATCTTCAACTCCTACACGACCGAATTCACGTGGCAGGGCATCACGGCCCTCGATGCGCACACCGTCCAGATCGTCACGAACCGGCCGTACTCGGGCATGTACACGGCCGCCAGCGTCATCCCGATCTTTCCGAGGTACGTGTGGTCCGGAGTCAACAACCCCGTTCGGTACTCGAACGCGAACCCGATCGGTTCGGGCGCCATGTACTACGACGTCGCGAACACGAGCTTCGGGTCGAACTTCGTCCTCCGCCGCAATCCCAACTACTACGGCGTGGCCGAGTACTGCCAGGTCTCCCGTCCCGATGAAGTCGTCTTCGCGGGCTACACGAGTTCCGCGACGATGATCGCCGACTTCAAGTCGGGCACGTCGGGCCTCGACGCCATCGCGTTCGTCGGTCCTGCGGATTACCTCGCGGCGCTCCCGGCGACGAACGATCCGAACGGCATCGAGAAGTGGGCGGCGGACGCCGGCTTCGTCGCCGAGTTCAACGTGAACGTCATCACGCCGGAGATCCGAGCGTCGAACTCCCAGTTCCGCACGGGGACGAACAACCCGCTGCTCCTCAATTACACGGTGCGCAAGGCGCTCGCGATGAGCGTGAACAAGACCGCCTTGGTGAAGTACGCCCTCCTGGGCCTCGGCCGCGAGGCGGACAGCATCGTCCCGTCGGCGAACCCGTGGCACTACGACATCCCCCCGAGCGAGGAGTTTCAGTTCGACCCGGCGGCGGCCCGCGCGATGCTCAATGACGCGGGCTGGAAGTACGATGCGGCCGGCAACCTAGCCCCGGGTACGACCCCGCTGTACAAGGCCGGCGGCACGGACCCGCTCCAGTTCCGGTTCTACGTCGTGAACACGTACGCCGCCTTCCAGGCCGCGGCGAATAACATCACGCAGTGGCTCGCCCAGGCCGGCATCCAGACGACGGACTCCCGCGGGAACCCCGGCTACCACGTGTACACGTACAACCAGATGGTGGGCATCTGGTTCTCCGCGGACTACGACCTCTGGATCTGGGACTGGATCTTCAGCCCGGTTTCGGACCCCTCCCTCGACGTCCTCGAGGTGGAGACGACCGGGGCGATCGGCCCCACGAGCGACAACTACTACAGCAATTCGACGTTCGACGCGCTCTACAACCAGTCGTTGATCACGCTCGACCCGACGGCGCGGAGGTCAATCACGGACCAGATGCAGCGGATGATCTACGACTACGCGTCGTACATCCTGCCGTACTACCAGCTTTCGCTGTACGCCGCGACGAACGGCCGGCCGGGCACGAACCCCCGCGCGGGCTGGACGCACTACGGGAACTGGAGCCAGTCCATCGGGCTGACGCCGGACAGCGACCTCCCGAACCTCTGGTTCGACGTCGAGCCGCTGGACAACCGCGCGCCGGTCATCTCGAGCTTCCCCGATGTGCAGTGGGTGAGCGGATCGGCGGCGACGATCTCGGCGGGCGCGGCGGACCCGGAGGGACAGTCCCTGAACTACACCTTCGATTTCGGGGACGGCAGCCCCCGTCTCACGACGTCGTCCGGGACGGTCACCCACACGTACGCGCAGCCGGGCACCTACCCGATCGGCGTGCGCGTCTCCGACGCGGAATGGCCCGTGTGCGGGAGCGCGACCGCGACGATCGCGCCTCCGGGATCGTTCAACCTGCCCCCCGTCGCGACGTTGCAGGTGAGCGAGCCCCACCAGACCTTCGCGTACGTCGGGGAGAACGTGAACTTCACCCTGTCCGTGAACGACACGGAGGGGGACCCGGTGTACATCACCTGGGCCTTCGGCGACGGCGCATCGACGACGAGCTACGTGACGGGCACTCTCTCGACGAAAATCGTGCAGGTCGCCCATGCGTACTCCGCCGCAGGCACGTACTCCGCGACGATCACCTACACGGACAACCAAACGGGCCCAATCCCGCACAGCAAGACGGTCCCCGCGAGCGTCGAGGTCCGAACGCAGCCGGGCGGCGGAGGCACCCCGACCCCGGAGGCGAATCCGTGGATCAACTACGGCGTGCCGCTCGGGATCGTCCTCGCGATCCTCCTGGGGGCCGCCGCGATCCTCGTCCGGCGGCGGAGAGAGGCGAAACGGGACGAGGAGGGCGGCCTGCCGCCACCGCCGCCGCCCCCACCGCCCCCGCCTCCGCCGTCCTCCTGATGGGCCCATGGATCGCGCCAAACCCGATCCGGGAGCGTGAGGTCGGATGGGGAAGGTCCTGCGGGTCGCGATCCGACGGTGCGTCAACGCCGGGGTCACGATCCTCGGAATCATCTGCCTGAACTACGTCCTCATCCGGCTCATGCCGGGCGACCCCAACCTGTCGTTCGCCCCGAGGAACCGTCAGTACATCGGGCTCGTCGAGTACAACCGGCAACTCTTCGGGCTCGACAAGTCGCCGCTGGACCAGTTCCTGATCTACTTGCACAATATGTTCACGCTCGACTGGGGCCTCTCGTACTTCTACCGCGCCCCGGTGGCGGAGATCCTCTTCCAGGACCTGAGCTGGACCCTATTGCTCGTCGGCACCTCGACGGTGATCACGATCCTGATCGGGATGGTCGTGGGATCGTACGCCGCGGCGAAACGGGGCAAGCCGTTCGACCTCGTCTCGACGGGACTGGGCATCTTCTTCTATGGCATGCCAATCTTCTGGCTGGCGATCGTCCTCCAGGCCGCCTTCTCGAAGACGTCCCCGCTCTCCGCGTATTTCTCCTGGTGGCCCGTGCTGCCGTCGCAAGGGCGAATCGACCTGCCTCCGTTCCCGCAGACGTGGAGTTGGGACTGGGTGCACATCGGGAATGCGCTGCTGCACCTGATCCTGCCCGCGTTGACCTTGAGCCTCGGGACGCTCGCGGGCATCTCCCTCGTCATGCGGAGTTCCCTGATCGACGCGATGACCGAGGACTACGTGCTCACGGCGAAGGCGAAGGGGCTGAGCGACCGCCAGGTCCTCCGGAGGCACATCTTCCCGAACGGACTGCCGCCGATGGTGTCGCTGATCGCCCTCGACATCGCGTTCGTCGTCGGCGGAGCGTACCAGGTCGAGGTCGTCTTCAACTACAAGGGAATCGGCTGGCGGACGATCGACGCGATCCACAACCTCGACTACCCGCTCCTCCAGTTCATCGTCGTGATCGGCGGGGTCGCGATCGTCCTCGCGAACCTCGTCTCCGACTTCATCCTGCTCGCTCTGGACCCGCGGATCAAGGTGGCGTGAGCTCTCATGGGCGTCGGAGAAGTCGTGGTTCGATCGCCGCGGATCTCGGTGTTCCGCGCGTCGTTCATCGTCGGATACAAACGGTTCCGGGAAGTCGGGGCGCAGATCTACCACAGCCGCACGGCGATGCTCGGCCTGTCGATCCTCGCGTTCTTCACCTTCATCGCGGTCGCCGCGCCGTGGCTGGCGCCCTACGGACCTCGAGAGGCCGTCTCCGACGCGCATCCGTACAGCTTCCTCCAGACGCCGAATTCGTTTCACCCGCTCGGGACCAACTACTTCAGCTTCG
This sequence comes from Methanobacteriota archaeon, assembly GCA_005878415.1. Lineage (GTDB taxonomy): Archaea > Thermoplasmatota > Thermoplasmata > RBG-16-68-12 > RBG-16-68-12 > RBG-16-68-12. Next base: position 2,783 of record VBMM01000151.1, on the reverse strand, counting down.
ACATCTACTCGCAGGTGATCTGGGGCACCCAGATCTCCCTGATCGTCGGGGTCGCGTCCGCCCTCGTGGCGAGCGTCGTCGGCACCGCGGTCGGCCTCATCTCCGGCTTCTCGGGAGGCTGGGTCGACGAGGTCATCATGCGCTTCAACGACGTCGTCCTGTCGATCCCGTGGCTCGTGCTGATGATCATCGTCGCCGCCAAACTCGGCATCATCGACCTGACGGGGATCATCCTGGTGATCGGCCTGACCGGCTGGTCCGTGACGGCGCGGGTCATCCGAAGCCAGGTCCTCAGCATCAAGGAACGGATCTTCGTCGAGCGCGCACGGATGATCGGGACGCCGTCCTGGCGCATCCTCATGCGGCACATCTTCCCCAACGCGTTCCCGCTGGTCTTCGCGAACACGATCCTGACCGTCGCGGTCTCAATCCTCTCGGAGAGCGTCCTCGCGTTCCTGTCGCTCTCCCCGCCGACGACCGTGAGCTGGGGGAAGATCATCTCCGAGGCGATCGACAACAACGCCCTCGGCATCGGCAACCCGGCGTGGCTGATCGTCCCGGGCCTGTGCATCGTCTTCCTCGTGTTCGGGTTCTACCTCTTCGGCTACGCCCTCGACGAGATCCTGAACCCGCGGCTGCGGAGGCGGTAGCCTGGCGCTCCTCCAGGTCGAGGACCTCGTCATCCACTACACGACCCAGGCCGGGACGGTGCGCGCGGTCGAAGGGGCATCCTTCGAACTCGAAGAAGGCGAGGCGCTCGGCCTGGCCGGGGAGAGCGGTTGCGGAAAGACGACGACGGCGCTGGCCCTCATGCGCCTCTTGCCGTACAACGGCAAGATCGTGAGCGGGTCGATCACGTTCCGTGGACGCGACCTCACCCGCGCCTCGGAAGCCGCGATCCGGCGGATCCGGTGGAAGGACATCTCGATCATCTTCCAGGGCGCGATGAACTCGCTCAACCCGGTCCGGAGGATCGGCCAGCAGATCGCCGAACCGATCGTGTTGCACGAGAAAGTCGAGCAGCATGTCGCGATGCGACGGGCGGAAGAGCTCCTCGAGTTCGTCGGGATCTCGCGCAACCGGGTGCGGGACTATCCCCACGAGTTCTCCGGCGGCATGCGGCAGCGCGTGATGATCGCGATGGCGCTCGCGTGCAATCCGAAGCTCGTGATCGCGGACGAACCCGTCACGGCGCTCGACGTCATGATCCAGGCCCAGATCTTGGAGCTCCTGGAACGGCTCCGGCGGGAACTCCACCTCTCGATGATCCTGATCTCCCACGACCTGTCCGTCATGGCGGAGACGTGCGACAAGGTCGCGATCATGTACGGAGGCAAGATCATGGAGCTCGGGAGTACGGTCGACGTATTCACGGATCCGAAGCATCCCTACAGCCAGGGGCTGGCCGGGGCCTTCCCGGACGTCCGGGGACCGCGCACGATGCCGGCGTCGATCCCCGGGCAGGTCCCGAGCCTCATCTCCCCGCCGACGGGCTGCGTCTTCCATCCCCGCTGCAAGTTTGCGTTCGACCGCTGCGCCGCGGCGGAGCCCGCGCTGTCGCAAGTCGGACCGGGACGCCGGGTCGCCTGTTTCCTCTACCCCGAAGTCCAGGAGGTGCGGGGACGGCCGCTCGAAACGGTGGCCCGCTGATCTTTGTCCGGGACCTCCAAGTGTGGTTCGCCCAGAGGCGTGGACTCCTCCGGGACCTCGTGAGCGGCGAGTCGGCCTGGGTGAAGGCGGTCGATGGGATCGACTTCGACGTCCACCGCGGGGAGGTCTTCTGCATGGTCGGCGAGAGCGGCTGTGGCAAGACGACCACGGGGAAGGCGCTGCTGCGCCTCGTCGAGCCGACCGGGGGCGACGTCTTCGTCGACGCGTCGCCGGAGATCCTCGGGCGGTATGAGGCCGCACGTCGCCGGGGAGACGAAAAGACCCTGGACGACGTCCGGAAGAAGTACTCGCTCTCCTGGAAGGAACGACGGGCCTGGAGCCTGAAGGACTATTCGTTCCTGGCATCCTTCGTCGCCGCGGCGGCCGTGATCGCGACCGCCTTCCCGGCCCTCGCGGCCGCGTCCTTCGCCCACCTCCCCTTCGAGGGCGGGTGGAGCTACATCGCCTTCGGCTTCGCGACGGGAGTCCTCCTCGCGTTCTTCGCCGGTTTGCCGCCGACTCGGCCGGCCCGGAGGACGGCGATCGCGTTGGCCCTCCTCGCCACCATCGTGTTCAACGCCGGCATGTGGCTGGGCCTCGCGTTCTCCGGCTATCTCGATCCGGGTCAGGTGTTCGGCGAGGCCTGGGCGAACTTCACCTTCGAGATGCTCGTCGGATCGTTCGTGGCGTTTCTCGCCGCGGCGGTCATGAGCCGATTCGTCACGGAAATCCGCGTGCGGGACGAGGGCCTCGAAGGCGTCAAGATCCGCGGCCTCCGTCGGCGCCTGCACATGATCTTCCAGGACCCGTACGAGTCCCTGAACCCGAAGCAGAGCGTGTTCGAGATCGTCTCCGAGCCGTTGCGGGTGAACCACCTCACGTCCTCCTCGGAGGAGACGACGGCCCTCGTGACGCGAGCGCTGAACGACGCGGGGCTGCGGCCCGCGGAGGATTTTCTGTTCCGCTTCCCCCACGAGCTGAGCGGGGGCCAGCGGCAGCGCGTCTCGATCGCGGCGGCGCTCGTGCTCGAGCCGGACTTCATCGTCGCGGACGAGCCGGTGTCGATGCTCGACGTCTCGATCCGGACGGACATCCTCCAGCTGCTCCTGGACCTCCGCGAGAAGAAGTCGCTG